>JBFRWL010000363.1:0-4989 GCA_051439565.1 Prochloraceae cyanobacterium | reverse complement strand
ATTCTACTGCGTTCAATTTCAGTTTCAAATCGCCAAAATTTACTCCGCTTTGAGTCGAAGGTACTCCGCCTTGAAAAGGCGGAACGGGTTTCACAAGCCCTGGAGGAAACCTCCAGGGACGACCCCTCGCCTGCTTCAACTGAGTCAAAAACCCAACCCACTCAAACCCTCAAAGGTCATTCTAGTTGGATTTATGCTTTTGCCATTAGCCCACAGTCACCAATTCTTGCTAGTGCTAGTTATGACGAAACCATTAAGCTTTGGAATCTGGACACTGGCTCTTTAATTAAGACTATTCAAGCACATGGAGATGCAGTCGCATCTTTAGCTATCAGTCCAGATGGTCAAACTTTAGCAAGTGGTAGCTGGGATAATCGCGTTAAGCTCTGGGATTTAGCCACTGGCCAGCTCAAAAGTACTTTAAAAGGTCATACCGACGATGTTAAATTTGTTGCCTTTGGACCAGATGGACAAACTTTAGTTAGTGGTAGTTATGACGGAACGGTCGTCATTTGGGATATGAGTACGGGTAAAAAAATTCGCACCTTCAATCAGGAAGCTCCTATTATCTCTGGTGCTATCAGTCCCGACGGACAAACTCTAGCTATTGGCAGTAACAACGGTCAAATCAAGCTTTGGCAACTAGTTACGGGAAAAGAAATACAAACTTTGAAGGGACATTCCCGCACTATCTGGGCAGTTGCTTTCAGCCCAGACGGACAAACTCTAGCTAGTGGCAGTCAAGACCGAACCATCAAAATTTGGGACTCATCAACAGGCAAAGAGTTGCATACTCTCAAAGGACATTCAAAGGCAGTTTTTTGTCTCACCTTTAGTCCTGATGGTCGTTTTTTAGCGACCGGTGGTTATGACCAAACTATCCAGCTTTGGCAAGTAGAAAATAGTCAATTGTGGCAAACATTTAAGGGGCATAAAAAAGCTATTTGGTGTCTGCAATTTAGTCCTGATGGACAAATTCTTGTAAGTGCTAGTGCGGACAAGACCATCAAACTTTGGTCCGTTTCTCTCTAGGGAAATTAGCTTTACATATCTATTCTGAGTAACTATGTTTTGGATTGTCTTTATAAAGAACAATGTCATGAAAAGTCTAGTATTTAATGTTCGCTTATCCATGAAACAAAAGACTAATACCATCCAGAAAAAAATGAGAAAGAAAAGAATTGTTTTCAACACTCTAGTTGTTCTGATCGCCGTGGTAATTGTCGGGTTATCTGGATTTACCTCCAGGTACTTAGCTGAAGAGGAAATGCAAGTCCAGGTTAAAGAACTCTCTAATCGTGACTATCCTGAAAACCCGGCCACCTTAGACCCTAATTATCAAAGATATGGCAACAGAAAACTCGACATTATCAGAAGAGATGATCGGTACTTCGATTTTATTCTAGAGCCAACCGACCAACAAACAGCCAAGATAGGGATTAAAAATATTGATTTGAGTCTTTTGATACCTAAAGCTCCTGAATGGACAAAAACAGAGCGAGGTTTAGAAACCATTGCCTTTGTCGATCGAGAGTGGAATCGACAACAGGTGAGTTTTCCTGTAGATTCCGAACATATAGAAGTAATTGGAGGAGATGGTTTTGAACGACAAAATCTTGCCGAAGTTGCTTTGGCTCGTAATTGCTTAAATGCTGGATTGTGGGAAATTATTTTGTCCACCAAGGATGATGATGGCAATAAAGCCACATACTATCAAGGATGGTTCAACTTGCCTATGGGTTATTACAAAAATGTGTTTGAGAAGATTAATAATCTGTCCTATTGGAAGCATTGGTGGAGATTAGAACACTGGCAAGATCCGGCTGGTACAGTTACTGATGTCAATTTGCTCAGGAAAGTAATCGACGAACAAGATGTTGCTACTCAGCTTCCTCTTGATGAAAAAATAATTGTCGCTGGAGAACAAAGTCGCAAAATCAGAACAACACAGGCAATCAATTTAAGAACCTGGAAAGATTTCTACAACGAAGAGAATGAAATTCGTTTTGCTTCTTTTCTACCACCTGGATTTTATAATAATGATCAACCTAGGAACAATGAATATTGGCGAATCAGCAAACTGGAAAAAGCGATTTTGAGGAACGTTCAACCTTTAGGTGTTCCAGAACTTTTGCAGGAAATTGAGTTAGTCTTTAAGGATAAAAAAACTGACGAACAAAACAAACTCTTCATTAGTGGAGTGAACATTAAACAGCTACCTCAATTACCTGTAGAAAAGTATTTTGAAGGCTTATATTTGCCTATGGGGATTGGAGTACCTCCTTTTTATCAAAGCTATGAGGAATTAAAACAGAATCCTCCTTATAAAAGTCCCTATTTTAGCGTTCTACTCGATTCCCAAGATAAATGGATAGATCATCATACAGTAGCGGTAGATGGTCCAGTAATGCATCTCGATCTCGATAACCCAGAGCTATTGCATCTTTACTTGCTATCCTATGAAAGACATACTTTGATCGCTCATTTTTTAATTGATCTCTCAACACTTTCTAGCTCCTATACGTGATCGCCATCCCAGTTTTCGCACTTTTATTAATCTGAATGGACAAGCTTTATTTAGTAATAGAAAGCCAAAAAAGGAGAAAAACTATGGAACAATTAGATATGGGAATTACTATTATCGGCTGTGGTTCGGCTACACCAGAGACACTTTTTGACAATCAAGATATGAGTCAGATAGTCGCCACTTCTGATGAGTGGATTAGGACTAGAACTGGCATCAAAACGCGACATCTGGCATCAGAAGATGAATCTCTTAGTGAATGCGCTACCCAAGCATCAGAAAAAGCACTGGCTATGGCAGGGATTACTGCTAGAGAGCTGGATCTGATCATTTTGGCAACTTCCACTCCTGACGATCTCTTTGGCAGTGCCAGCCAAATTCAAAGTCGGCTTGGTGCTTCGAGGGCTGTAAGTTTCGATCTAACCGCAGCCTGTTCTGGTTTTGTCTTTGGCTTAGTGACAGCTGCTCAATTTATTCGCACAGGTCTCTACCAAAATGTTCTAATAATTGGAGCAGATTTTCTCTCTCGTTGGGTCGATTGGACCAATAGAAGTACCTGCGTTTTATTTGGGGATGGGGCTGGGGCGGTAGTTTGTCAGGGGACATATCAGCAAGACCGCTTACTGGGATTTGAATTACGCAGCGATGGCAGTAAAAATGCTTGTCTTAACCTTATTTATCAAGGGCAGTGTAAATCTCTTAATGATGAGGTTTCGATCTCTCAAGGTTGTTATCAGCCTCTTACTATGAGGGGAAAAGAAATTTACCGCTTTGTTATGGAAAAAGTGCCAGAGGTTGTGGAGAAAGCCCTATTTCGTGCCAATCTCACTTCCGAGCAAATTGACTGGCTTATACTACATCAGGCTAACCAGCGTATTATTAATGCTGTCGCCCAAAGGTTGAAAATTCCTCAAGAAAAAACCATTGGTAACTTAGCCCATTACGGTAATACCTCTGCTGCATCAATTCCTCTCGCTCTCGATGAAGCAGTAAGACTGGGAAAAATTCAATCAGAAGATATAGTTGCTATCTCTGGCTTCGGAGCGGGACTCAGTTGGGGAGCTGTTATTTTTCAGTGGGGAAGATAGTACTTAACTTTTTGTAGGAAGCTGAAAAAAATCTAGATAGTACCTAGATTCCCAATAGACTACGTGACCAAGAAGTTGACTGAGACTCACGGTTCACAACCCATGTCTATTTCGTTTTCTAGGTGCAATTATCCGATGAGGCTATTTTCATGCCCCGTCGGATGAGAACAATTGTACAACCACCTAAATTAACTATGGCTAACAACTCTAAATCAGAATACTCAATGTCCCTATTTGATTGGTTTGCTTCTCAACCCAAATCTAAACCTATTAGGCAGGAACAACAAAAGCGTGAGCCAGTAAATGGGCTATGGCATAGATGTTCGGCTTGTCAAACTTCAGTGTATAGAAAAGAGCTACAAAACAATCAAATGGTTTGCTTCGAGTGCGGACATCACGAGGGACTCAATAGCAATGAGCGCATTCGCCAGCTAGTTGATGCTGATACCTGGATCCCCTTAGATGAAGAACTCTATCCCACTGACCCCTTAGAATTTTGCGATCGCAAAGCTTATAGTACTCGCATTGAGGAAGCTCAAGACAAAACTGGTTTAGTGGATGCGGTACAAACAGGTTTTGGGCAAGTTGAGGGGTTGCCAATTGCTCTCGGCGTTATGGACTTTCACTTTATGGGCGGTAGCATGGGTTCTGTGGTTGGAGAAAAACTGACTCGTCTCATTGAACGAGCGACCCATAAGCATTATCCGTTGGTTATCGTCTGCGCCTCTGGGGGAGCAAGAATGCAAGAAGGAATCTTAAGCTTGATGCAAATGGCTAAGATTTCAGGAGCTTTAGAGCATCATTATCAAGCTAATTTGCTTTATATACCCATCCTAACTCATCCAACTCTAGGGGGGGTTACTGCCAGTTTTGCTATGTTGGGCGATATTATACTAGCAGAACCCAAAGCAATGATCGGTTTTGCGGGTCGCCGAGTCATCGAACAAACTCTCAGGGAAAAGCTCCCCGATGATTTTCAGACCGCTGAAGATCTTCTCCGTCACGGCTTTATCGATGCGATCGTTCCTCGTACTCAACTTAAGAAAACCCTAGCACAGCTAATTTCCTTGCACCAATTACCTCCGAATATAAATTATTTACCAAAGTGGGAAAGTTCGGAAGTTCATCAAATAAAAGTTGAACTAAAAGTTGAATCGGAAGACTGTGTTAAGACTCAAATACCCAGTAAGCTTACCCCAGCTAAAGCAAGTATCGACCAACTTAAACTGGGGGCTTAAATTTTAACTATGGCAAATACTGAGCGAAAACCTTTATACTTAGATTTTGAAAAGCCATTGGTCGAGTTAGAGTCCCAAATTGAAAAAATTCGCCAATTGGCAACTTTAAATAACCTTGAAATATCCGAGCTAATTCGTC
>JBFRWL010000362.1:0-12047 GCA_051439565.1 Prochloraceae cyanobacterium | reverse complement strand
GATCGGGTTTTGGCTTTAGAGTTTAGCCAAGACTCTCGCTACTTATTCAGTGGTCATGGTAGTGGTAGGGTTATTCAGTGGAAGGTTGATTATAACCGAAAAAATTGGTCGAATACTTGTAATCAGCAAGCAGTAGTGCGTCAGAAAAAATTTGGCTTCGCTGTTTATGCTCTCAAATTTGTGGGAGAAGATCAGAGAAAATTAGCCATTACTGGAGGCGACGATGAAGATGGATTTTTTAGTAGCAAACTTGCTGTTACCGGAAGATACAATCAATTGTTAGTTTTGAATTCTTTGGAGGACAAAACACCCCTAAAATTTCGTTATCCATTAGGGGGACAACAAAAATATATTCAGAGCTTGGATACAGCTGAATTCCGACCCGATCTTTTGGTGAGTGCAGATAATCAAGGACGCATTAGCTTATGGGATCTCCAAAAATGCTTAGTCAACCAACCGTGTCAACCAGTTGAGCAATGGCTTGAAGGTCATAAAGGTGAAGGCGTGCGATCGGTTGCTTTAAGTGCCGACGGCTGCTACCTAGTAAGTGGGGGAGATGACGGTCGGGTTATGCTTTGGTCGTTGAATTCTCAAGGCAAACTTGCTGACCCTCAGAAGCATGGCGAAGAAATTCATTCAAACGAACAACAACAAGTTAATAGTGTTGACCTCAAGATTAATTTACAGTGGGGGCTCATTGAAAATCAAGAAAAGATCTTGATAGCCAGTGGGTGGGATGGCGATCCGCAGGTACAAGTAAAAGAGCTTTATAAAAAAGATCTAAAGTACAACGACTGCAATAAACCTTAATCAAGTATTTTTTTCACTTCGCGGGGATTAAGAATATGCAACAAGTTCAGGAAGTAGGCTCTCCCTTAAGAATTATCCGCAATCCCTCTGGAAAAGAAACCTCAGTCAAAGCAGGAGAAAAAGAAAAAGCCTTTGAACTCAGTGTTACAGTCACTAATCACGGAGAGAAATTTGCGATCGTTGACATCTTTATAGACGACATAGACAATATATATGCTCGCTCGGGACAAGTACGACAATGGTGTAGTTTGCCGGACCAGCAGTGTGACTTAGAACCTGGAAAAAGTTGTGAAGTTGTCTTCAAATTCGATAACATTCCACCGGAAACCACAGTGGGTGCATACAACTATCTGCTGACGATCGACGCGAAGCAACACTATCCAAAAGATACTCCCATCACCTATGAAGGTCTGCTTTACGTACAACCTCCCGTTAAAGAAGCTGGCAAACTAGAAGCCCCTACCTTTAAAGTGCAACCAGCTACTAACTCGGAAACACCTATTCTCCTTCAACCAGGGGAAAAATTAGAATTTCAAATTATGGTTCACAATCGCTCCTATAGGGTAGATCGATTTCGTCTTAACTGCCCAGAGCTACCACGAGAATGGTTCAAAGTTATCTATCCACAAGGTGTGTATTCAGGTGATGATGCATTAGAACTTAACCCTGGAGATCAAGGTCAAATTCAGTTGCAATTGACTCCGCCAGCCAATACTCTGGCACGAATTTATTCTCCTACTATTCGTCTCTACTCGGCTAACAAGCCTGACCTGGCACTTTTGGATTTGGTATATATTCAAGTAGTTCCAGTTTATCAGCTAAATATAGAATTTCTGACCTTGCTAGGTCAGATAAAAGATCGGGCAGGTAAATTCCAGTTGCGCTTGCACAATTACGGTAATACAGTCAGAGAAGTTAATCTGCAAGTCATCAGTGGCGGTGAAGACCGACTGTGTACCTATACCTTAACACCAGAAAAGGTCAAACTATTGCCAGGAAAATCTCAGAGTGTGAGCTTGCGGGTGCAACCTAAACGGCTTTGGCGACGACCCTTTTTCGGAAAAGTATTCAATTTTGCGATCGAAGTTAAAGATCTTGAAGACTTACCTCTACAAAGCGATCGCTTTGAGGGGGCTTTAATCTGGGAACCTCGTCCCTGGTGGCACTTTTGGTTGTTGATCATCCTGATTTTAGGATTAGTTGGAATAATTGCCTTTGTGATTTGGCGGTTTCTGTTTAACCCTCCCCAACCTAAGATTATTGCCTTTGAGTCAACTAGCAGTTCCTACCAAGCAGGTGACCCGATCGCCCTTAATTGGCAAATTACTGATCCCAAAAAGCTACAAATTCTCAAGCTTAAAGGTATATCCCCTTTGGGGATAGTTATCAGCGACCCGATCGATTACGATTTCAGCCAAGGTATTCCCCAACAACTCAAGAATTCATGTTACCTTGATCGAGTTCTTGTTTGCCAAAATGTGCTTACAGATGCCCTCAAGTCAGGTGACTATACTTTTGAGTTATCATTAGTACCCAAAAATGCTCAAGGAATAGTTTCTACTACTCGAACGACAAATACTATTCGTATTCAAGCAAAACCGGAAATTATTGAAGTTTTACCTAAGATTTCTTCCTTAACCACGAAAGTAATAGAAGAGTATAAAAAAAATAAACTGGTTAGTGTTGTTCTGTTAGATTGGGAAATTGATAACTACAGTGAACTCAAAGAATTAGTTGTAATCAGAAAGCTACCTAATGGAAAAGAAGATCCTGATACTTGCCAAAAAGATAAATGCGGAGAAACATATGCAATGGAAAAAGACATTGACTCAAAAATTAAACGCCTGTGTGCTAAAAATAACGACGATCAGTTAATTTGTAAAAATGTTCCCCAAGAGATTGAAAAAGCAGGAAACTACATATTTGAATTGATCGCTAGACCGAAGCGACAATTGACGATAAAAAAAGAAGATTCGCAACAAACAGAAATTATTTCAATTATCAAAATTGCTAAATTTAATATAAATAATATACCAGTTTTAATCAGACCAAAGCAGACTTTTATAGTCAATCCTTTGAGACCCAGTACTGTAAAAATATCGTGGCAAGTAGAGGGAGGTAAGAAGATTCAGGTTGAACTACTTCCTTCTCCTGGTAAAGTTACTCCCCAAGGGGAAATTATCTATCCTCTCAGTCTCAAAGATGGCAGCGAAACAATAATGCTACAAGTTACCAGTGATACGGGAGAAAAGATTAGTCGATCGGCGATCGTTGAAACATCAATAAAACCATTAGTACTGCCGCCACCATCATTTCCCTCTAGTGTATTCCCATCATCTTACGATAGTGATTCTCTAGCACCTGTCGAACTTCCTCCTCAGTCTAAATAAAGCTAGACCAGAATTTTCGCAGTTCCTCGAAACCCGAAAAAGGTATTAACTTCCTAGAAAAATTTGACGTTAATAATTTTTTACAAACTGGTAAAAGATACAAAAATACAGATATTAGACTGCAAAGGTGCCATATAATTACGCTGTAGAGGTAATTAGACTGCCTACATCTAGTAGAAAACCGATTATTATCGGTACTAGACCGCACAAGTGCGGTTGAATTAATAGTTAGGCAGACCAAGGCATCGACGATTTCAAGGGGGTGTGAGATGACCAAGATTCCAAGCTGGTGGATGAAAGGTGATTGGTTCGACGTATGCCGATGTGACATCCCTTGTCCGTGTGAGTTCGCTCAGCGCCCAACGGACAATCACTGCGAAGGTGTCTTGGCTTACCAAATTCGCGAGGGTGAATACGGAGATGTCCGGCTCGACGGTCTTCGCGTCATTGCCCTTGGGGAATTTGATGGAAATCTGTGGGCCGGGGAAGGAACGATTACGCTCGGTCTCTTCATCGATGAGCGGGCCGACGAACATCAACGCGAGGCTCTGCAGAAGGTATTTTCCGGCCAGGCGGGGGGCTTCATGGCTACCTTTGCCGAGTTGGTGGGTGACGTGCGCGGAATCGAATATGTACCCATTGCTTTTGACGTGGCTGGCGATCTAGCCTACTGGCGGGCTGAGATTCCTGGCAAGGTGAAGGCTTCTGCTGAGGCGCTGTCAGGCCCCACGACACCACCTGGTAAGCGTGTGCAACTCCTGAACCCGCCCGGATCTGAGGTCGGACCTGGGCAGACTGCCACCTGGGGCAGGGCCATCGACAACGCGGTTGATGCTCATGGGTTCCACTGGAACTGGGCAGGTAAATCCAGCAAGCACATTCCTTTCGATTGGACTGGCCCTTGATAACACGGGCGAAGGATGAAACCGGAAGGCCTTCGAGGCGACATTGTCCAGGGTTTCGGATGTCGGACCGCTGGAGTTTGAGCAACTGCCTAACAAGCCATTATATTTCCTAATGAATGTAGAAATTTGAAATGACTGAAGGCGAAACAATAAGCTATTATAAAGTTATTCGCCAGCTCGAAAAGGGAGGAATGGGTGAAGTCTATCTTGCTTAGGATGCCAAGTTGCAGAGGAATGGTGTCAACTAGTGTGAGTTATGGCGAGTGAACCAAGGCGGTAAGTGATGCAACGGGCTACACCCCTTGAGGTGATACTAAGACGAGACCGGGTGGTTGTAATAGCCGCAATTTTGGTCATAGCTGCGTTAGCGTGGGCGTATACCGTGTACGTGGCAGGGGTCATGGAAATCACGATGACTTCCATGGGTACAGGCGTGTCTATGCCTCAGACATCGCCTTGGGGCGCAATAGAGTTCGTTCTAATGTTTGTCATGTGGACCGTGATGATGGTGGCTATGATGGTGCCCACAGCTGCGCCGATGATATTGGTATTCGCCACTGTCAGTCGCAGGCGCCAAGAGCAACAGAAGCCATTCGTTCCCACAAGTATGTTCCTGGCAGGATATGTGGTGATTTGGAGTGCATTTTCGCTTTTGGCAACTCTGGGCACTTGGGGACTCCATATGGGCGGTCTATTATCCTCAATGATGGGGCATGCGACGCCCGTTGTGGGCGCTTTGCTTCTCATAGCAGCGGGTATCTTTCAGTGGAGTAGACTCAAATACATCTGTCTTGCCCATTGTCGATCTCCCATAGGATTTCTCATGTCAGAATGGCAAGAAGGGACTAAAGGCGCCCTGAGTATGGGTCTGAGACACGGAATGTTCTGTCTGGGCTGCTGTTGGGTGCTTATGAGTCTGCTGTTCGTCTTAGGGGTGATGAATCTTCTTTGGATAGCCGCACTCGCTGTCTTCGTACTAATCGAGAAGGTTGCGCCTGCTGGCCATTGGGTGGGGCGCTTCACAGGTTTGTTGCTGGTTTTGTGGGGAGCTTGGACTATCGTGGGTGTGTTCGCTTAAACCCATGACTATACCTTAATATAGTCATGGGTTTAGGCGAACGCACCCTATTGTCCGCCGCAAGAGATTCTCTTGTTCGACAGTTGGGTAAAACCTATATTTGTAGGCACGTTCTGTCATGCTTCACATCATATCACATTGAATGTAAACAACTTAATTGGAGGCGTGGCATTCCTCCCCTCCCTACTAAATTCACTTTCGCTTTTTAGTAGAAAGGGGTATCCTGCCACGAATTTTGATGAAATATCTGCTATTTGTTTTGTTTGCCTTTTGTTTTTTTCTTTTCCCTTGTTCTTCCTATGAGGGAATGCTAGCTCAGGAAGAGTGGCAGGACTACGATTATTGGGCACAGTTATGTAATTCTTTAATAGAAGCCCAAAAATATCAAGAAGCATACAACGCCTGTGACCAAGCGATCGATCTCAACCTAAAAGATGCACAAATCTGGATCGCTCGAGGCGAGTCACTTTTGGGATTAGAAAAATATGCAGAAGCAGTTGCCAACTACGAGCAAGTATTGGAGCTCCAACCTGACAATTCTCTAGCTTTAGTAGCACAGTGTCGCCTGCTATCCCAATTAGAAAAATACCAACAAGCCCTGGATTTTTGTCAACAAGCACTGAAGATAGATGGAGATGGCGAAAATACTACCCCAGGAACAGGAAGCGCTTGGTTGAATATAGCTATGATTCTGACAGAGCGAGCTAGGGTAGAAACAAAATCGAGAAACTATACACAAGCCCAAAATTTTTATCAACAGGCACTAATTGCTTACGATCGCTCATTAGCTTACAATCCTCAAGATGCCAAAATTTGGACTGAGCGTGGGGTTATCTTAGGAATATTAGGCAGAAACGAGCAAGCTAAAGATTCCCACGAATGGGCGCTGAAAATTCGTCCTAATTATTACCTCGCTCTTGGGAATAAATGCGCTACCCTCAATAGGCTGAGTAAAAATCAGGATAACTTAGAAACAGCTAAAGAAGGCTACAAAGAAGCCTTAAAAGCCTGCGAACAAGCCATGGAAGCAGGTAAAGAACGATGGGGACCAGAAGGTTCTGCTTATGTTTGGAATCAACGGGGAAATGCTCTGATCGGGCTAGGAGAGTATCAACAAGCCCTGATTTCGATCGAGCGGGCTATCGTCCTCCAACCAGACTCTGCTGATGCCTGGAGCGATCGCGCCGTGGCATTGTGGTATTTAGCAATAGCTTCCAATGATTTCAACCCAGACGTTGCACAAATGTGGGTGTGGAAAGACAAGGAGATAGAGGGAACCTATTCTCAATGTCGCCTCGTCGCTGCATCACCGTCTGAATCTCAGGCAATATATCCCCCGCGAAGCCTCTTTAACTATGCCTTCGACTCTATTGCCTGCGCCGTTACTCTCAATTCAGCATCCTCCCAGGCTTGGTTTAATCGAGGTAGAATTCTCACGAGTTTAAGAAATTATCAATATGCTGCTATTGCTTACGAATGGGCACTGACAGGTGATGTCAAACTGGGCGATCGAGCCCTTTTAGCAGATATTTGGGTTAACCAAAGTGCCGTTTTTTGGTATCTGAGGCGCTACCAACATTCAATAGATGCCGCCCAGGAAGCAATTAGGATTAATCCAGACTTGGCTGAAGCGTGGTACAACCAAGGGTTGGCATTAATGGAGCACAAGGATAAAGAAGCAGTTGAAGAAGCACTAAGAGTTTACGACCAAGCAATCGAAATCAAACCTACTGATGCCAATTTCTGGACAGGTAAAGGTATCGCCCTCGCGTTTTTGGAAAAATACGAACAAGCTCTTGCTGCGATCCAACAAGCTTTACAATTAAACCCAAACCACCGTCAAGCACTGCAAAGTCAAGAGGAAATTATTAAGCAACATTTAAGGCCTATCAGTCCATGATTCAAATCACAAATAAACAAGATCTCGATCGTAAGAGTTGACTGGTTGCGATCGCGCTGGAAGTGTGTGCAGACTAATTGAATAGATGAATAGAAAGATAAGAGAATATTTCACAGTAGTTTATTAAGTTGTACTAACCGCACCAATAGCAATAAAAATTACTTTAAAATCTCAAGATCAATATCTCTTATGAAGCTTTTATTAATTGAGAATAACCAATTGCTTACCCGCTGGCTGCAAAAAGCTCTCACTAAGCATCATTACATCGTTGATGTTGCTAGCGATCGTCAAATGAGTTGGGATTTGGTTGAGGCTTTTAATTATGATTTGCTAATCTTAGATGTTACCTCGCCTGGGCTTGATGGTCTTAATTTAGTTTGTCAGGTACGTGCAGGAGGCTATCAAATGCCAATTATTCTGTTGACCGAAAAAAATAATATTGAATATGGAATTAAAGGTCTAGATGCAGGAGCTGACGGTTATGTTGTCAAACCCTATAATCTAGAAGAATTATTAGCACGTATTCGTGCCTTGTTGCGCCGAGGGACATTTTCTACGACTCCGGTGATGAAGTGGGGAAGCTTGCATCTCAATCCTAGTACCTGTCAAGCAACCTATGAAGATCGACCCCTAAAGCTAACTCCGAAAGAATATCGTTTACTGGAGCTATTTTTGCGTAATGGTTCTCGCGTGTTGAGTTCCTACGTAATCAGAGATAATCTCTGGTCACTGGAGGAATATCCACAACAAGATGCTGTCAAATCTCATGTCAAGCGTTTGAGAGAAAAATTAAAGCAAGCTGGAGCTTTTAAGGATTTGATTGAGACAGTTTATGGTCTAGGTTATCGCCTCAACAAGCGCTGGCAAAATGTCGTTCAGCTCTAATTAAAGTATTTTTAATTTAAATGTAATTGAATAAATTGGGAACAATGATTCTAGATAAAAAGTCTTCTTAGGAATAAAGTACTGCACAGATAGTACATTAAAAGCTATGAGTGTCTATTCCCTGGATGGAGTCTTGAGGCTAGTTGCTACTACTTCTATTAGTGGCTATCAAAAATACATTTCTCCTTACAAAGGTTTTCGTTGTGCTCATAGAGCATTACATGGTGGTGAATCTTGTTCTGAATACATTAAAAACGCGATCGCCACTCAGGGATTAGTAGCAGGAATTAAAGCATCCCCTCAAAGATTCAAAGCTTGCGAACAAGCCTACAAAACTCTTAGGTCATCGCTACCTAGATTAAACAATCATCCTACTACTACTGCTTGTGTTGGCGATCAATGCGATGACGTTAAGATTTGTTGTTGTGCCGTGGATGCTTGTCCTTGTAATGGCACAAAAATAGATCAATAGCTCTTAGCTCATCAATCTGCTTCTGTCAATACTACCAACGACTCAATCAAATACTACTGTCGTATCTTTTGAGGCTGGGTGTGAGGTAAGGATTCTTAGCAATTTTCCTAGCCTTACACCCTTCACAAAACTTTAAATATTTGCTTGCCTATTTACTCTTTTGCCCGTCAAATGCAAAGATTAATTAAATCCGAAGTTAGATTAACTATCCCAGCTTTTTAACGAAAACGCTTTTTGCGTCGTGCTATTGCTTTTCGCTTTTTCTTTTCGATGGGAGTTTCAAAATGACGACGACGCTTTATATCTGCAAAAATTCCTGCTTTAGATACTTGACGTTTAAACCGACGCAAAGCTGATTCTATATTTTCATTTTGTCCAACAACCACTTGGGTCATTCAGTTTCCTCCTAAAAGTTCTACATCTCGGGAGATTGCCGAGTGGTTATGAGTAACCGATAAACCTCGGACAATCACCCTAGCTTAGTGTTTGTTTTGAGTAGCTCAAGAAAAAAAAGCGCTGGGGTTTGGGCAAGCTCCTCTCTCCAGACCTCTAAATACTAAAGCTGTTCTACACAACAATCAATTTAGTTCTATTCTATCGTTCCTGTGAAACTCTGCAAATTTCCTTCTGCCCTCTGCCTTCTGCCTCCTGCCTTCTTAAATACCTTTAACAGCTACTCTAATGTAGAAAGTGGCGAATACCGCTGAAAACCATCACTATCCCCAATTCGTTAGCTGCTTGAATGGAGTCTTTGTCTCTAACGGAACCACCAGGTTGAACAATGGCATTAATTCCAGCAGCGGCTGCTGTGCGTACTGAATCGTCGAAGGGGAAGAAACCATCACTAGCTAGAGTTGCTCCTCGTGCTTTCTCTGTTGCCTGTTCTAGGGCAATTTTCGCCGCGCCAACCCTATTCATTTGCCCAGCACCAATTCCGACAGTAGTGAGGTTGTTGGTTACTACAATAGCATTAGATTTAACGTGTTTGGCAACTTTCCAAGCAAAGAGTAACTCTGCCATCTGTTCTGGAGTAGGTTGTTTTTCGGTGACTATTTGCCAGCGATCGCACTTATCTATTAAGTCATCTGTTGTTTGAATGAGAAATCCTCCGGCAATCGCTTTAACGCTCTGTTTAGGTCCTTGGTGTAAATCTGGTAGTAAGAGTACTCTTAACTTAGACTTAGCAGCCAAAATTTCTCGTGCCTCAGACTCGCATCCTGGCGCTACTACGCATTCTAGAAAGGTTTTGGCGAGCGATCGAGCAACGCTAGCATCAATTGGTTGGTTGAGAGCAACAATTCCCCCAAAAGCAGAAATAGAATCAGCCTCGAAAGCTTTTTCGTAGGCATCAGCTAGAGTAGTTCCCACCGCCACCCCGCAGGGATTAGTATGCTTGAGAATTGCTGCTGCTGGTTGTTGCGAGTCGAATTCGGCAATAATCCGACGAGCTGCCTCTAAATCTACCAAGTTATTGTAACTCAGTTCTTTTCCTTGTAGTTTAGTAGCTGCTGCCCATCCAGTTGCTTGGCTTCCCGTTTGATACCAAGAGGCACTTTGGTGAGGATTTTCTCCATAACGCAGAGATTGTAACTGAGTACCGTCGAGAGTATAGTTTGTAGGTAACTCGCTCGTTGAGTTGAGACTGGTAAAATAGGAAGCGATCGCGCGATCGTATGCTTGAGTTAAAGCAAAAGTTTCCCCTGCCATTTGTTGGCGAAATTCCAGGCTTGTCTCGCCGTCACTTTGTCGCAATTCTTCCAGATAGCGATCGTAGTGCTGGGGATTAGATAATACTGTTACGCTAGCAAAATTTTTGGCTGCTGCCCTCAGCATTGCTGGCCCACCTATATCTATCTGCTCGATTGCTTCTGTTAGAGTGCAATTAGGTTGAGCAATAGTTTTTTCAAAAGGATATAGGTTTACCACTACCAAATCCAAGGGACGAATTTGATTTGATTCCATCTCTGCTAAATCCTGGGGTAGATTTCGCCGTCCCAAAATTCCCCCATGAATGCGAGGATGAAGGGTTTTGACTCTTCCCCCTAATATTTCAGGAGAACCAGTATAGTCACTTACTTTTGTAACCTGTAGTCCTGCTTCTTGTAAGATTTTGGCAGTTCCGCCGCTACTAATTAACTCAAATTTAAATTCTTCGACTAGCTGACGTGCCAGGTCAACTATTCCTGTTTTATCAGATACACTCAGCAGTGCCAAACGAGCCATATATCTAGCCTTTGTTCGCAATTACTAAGTCATTATCTCTTTGGTTAGCAATAATTGCCGGCAAGTTTATACCTTTTTCCTAAATTCTGGCTACATATAGGCTAGGGACTTAAAGCAGGACACGCTGGTTGAGACTAGGTGTTTGGTTTAGAGAGGGGTCAGAGGTCAGGAGTTGGTTTTTCCCCAAACTCCCCACACTCCCCAAACTCCCCCTCTCCTCGTCAATCTTCACCTCAATCTTTTATTGACAAACAGTTTCTGAGGGCTAAACTTCTAGTAAAGTGAGGGGAAAATCAATTAATGTTGACTATATTGCCTAGAACATCAGTAACAGTTTTGTTAATGAGTTTGATTGTATCTATACATACGTCACTATTAGCTGGTTGTTCTTCTCAGAAAGCGGAAAATAATAACTCTCCTGTTGCTATTACCAAGAGTGACTCTGCTAATGTTGTTGCTCCAACGAGCTTTGTCTTGCCCAGTGGTAATATATATTGCGCTCTCGTAGGAGTAAAACGAGATTCTCTACGCTGCGAAATTCGCAGTATGTTAAATCCCATGCCTCCTCAACCAGATAATTGTGAATTTGATTGGGGATCTGGTTTTTTATTATCTCAGCAAAACCAAGCCGAAATTCTTTGCATTAGTGATACTATCGGTGGTAGTGATTACACGCTTTCCTACGACAGTACTTGGACTAATGGTGGTTTTGAGTGCAAGTCTCAAACAATTGGTCTAACCTGTAAAAATTCTAACGATCGAGGTTTCTTCCTCAGCCGGGAAAAGTGGTATGTCTTCTAAGAGGAAAATACCAGGGGGAGACTGGGAGAGGGTTTTAAGGCTTGTTTTCTCATGATGTTACGTGTTCTGGAAACCTCGACCTTTAGGTCGGGGAGGAAAGACACAAGCCTACTAAAGGTAGGCTTGTATTGATTTTATTAACTGGATGAGTTATAGTATCTCTATGACTCAAACTATTACTGTATCCTGCAAGCTTCAAGTCCCACCAGAAACAAAGCCAGATATCGATAAAACTCTGGCAAAATTTGCTGATGCTTGTAACCGCATTTTGGATACGGCATTGATGGAAAACGAGAAGAATACAACTAAGTTGCATCACTTGGTTTACAAGCCAGTTAAAGAGGCTACTGGGTTGAAAGCTAACCACGTCTGTCAAGCTATCCGCAGAGTTGTAGGAAACCTTAAAGCTACTTACAAAATTAAAAAGTTTAGACCGACTAGTATCAGCCTTGACGTTCGTACTTTTAGATACGAAGCAGATACGGAGTTAGTTGGTATTTCTTTGATGACTGTGAGAAAGAAATTTAAACTCTCGCTCGGTAACTATCAAAGAGGTTTGCTTAAAGGTATTATTCCTACTGCT
>JBFRWL010000361.1:0-2690 GCA_051439565.1 Prochloraceae cyanobacterium | reverse complement strand
TTGCTATAGTTTTCCAATCAATGAAATACAGAATGTGTTGTTTTTAGGGCTTGGGAATTGCTGTTACCTCTGACCTCTGACCCTCTTCCCATTCCGTTTTCATTCGCAGCTTGACTCCCCTCAACTGAAAACTGGTATATTTTATCTCGATCGCCTAGAACTCCTATTTCTATGAACGATACCCAAAACCCAGACAATACTTTCAATACTCAACTATCCCAAATTCAAACCCAGTTAAGCCAACTTAGTACCCAACTTGCTGAAATTAAAGAGCAGGTCAATCCTATTCCCACTCTATCCCAAAGAGTATCTCAGCTCGAAGAAAATCTTTTACTCCTTAGTGATATTTCTTTATATGAAAAATTGCGAGATTTTCTTGCTGCTGGTAGATGGTTTGAAGCGGACATAGAAACTACTGATTTGATTGCAATTATTTCAGGACAGCCAAATTTAGAAGAACTCAAACCCGCTCAAATTCGAAAGTTTCCCTGTCATCAACTACAAATTATTGACCGTCTCTGGTTGACTTATAGTCAAGAACGTTTTGGTTTTAGCGTGCAACTGCACATATATCAGGAATTGGGAGGAAATATAGAAACTACGATCGAGCAAAATCGGAAACTAATTGAAAAGTGGGGCTCTCGCTTAGGTTGGCGAGAAAATAATGTCTGGAAAAAATGTGACCAACTAGACTATAGTTTAAATGCTCCTGTAGGTTGTCATCCTTCTCGATGGTGGAATTCACCCTACGGCTCCAAAATGACAAACTATTTTTTGTCTCGCTTAATGACTTGTAAACTCTAGAGTTGGCAGCAGAAGTCTAATATTCTCAAACAGAGAACATTTCTTTTTCTGTTTACTTTTCCCTTTCTGCTTGGCAACTTTTGCCCAGATCTTTTGGCTAAGTAAGTCCAACAGAACTCCTTTACTTGTTACCGCTACAGTCGAGTGGACAAGTAACCTAAGGAATACTTGTGAGCGCTAATTGGTCCCAAACCCGATTCTTTCCTTTTACTCGCATGATGAGAAAAACTTAAATTTGTCGTATCTTGAACCGCCAAAATCACTGGATGACCTTTGATCCTCTCGACTACACCCATTTGCTGATTCTCAATATTATCGACAGCAGACACTTGCTCGTTTTGCCAGAATTGGGATAGTTAGAGCTTGCTGAATAAACACAGAAGCTAAAACAAATAAGGGTTTTGAGTCTTTTTTCACCAAACAAGTGCAAGGTTATGGCATTCTTAGTAGGCTCAAAACCTTGCACTTTCGTAGCCGATCGCTGCTTAAATTTAGAATTGCTATATATGAGATATAAATTACCCAATCAGCGCTGGCAGATCGCTCCCCTGCAACAAGAAAAAATATCTCAACTGGTTGAAGCTACTGGTCTGTTGCCCTTAATTGCTCAAGTAGTAATTAACCGAGGTATTGAAACCTTAGAACTAGCAAAAGTATATATCGAGCCAGAATTTGAACAATTACCTGCGCCGCTAACAGAATTTCAGGATCTAGCAAAGAGCGTGGAATTAATTAAAGAAGCTATATCCTCTGAGGAAAAAATCGCTATCTGCGGGGACTACGATGCCGATGGTATGACCAGCACTGCACTATTATTACGCGCTCTCAAACATTTAGGCGCAGAGGTAGAATATGCAATTCCCAGCCGCATGAAAGACGGTTATGGAATTAATACTCGTATAGTAGAAGAATTTGCCAATACGGGAGTGGGGTTAATTTTAACTGTAGATAATGGGATTTCTGCCTGGGAACCGATTAATAGAGCGATCGAGTTGGGGATGAGTGTAATTGTTACCGATCACCACGATATCCCCGAACAAATGCCCCCAGCCGATGCTATTTTAAACCCCAAACTGCTACCATTATCTTCTCCCTATCGAGGACTAGCAGGGGTCGGGGTAGCTTATATTTTGGCAATTACCACCGCTCAAACTCTAGGATTAGTCAAAGGACTGACCGCTCAACTGCTAGAGTTATTTACCTTGGGTACTATTGCCGATCTAGCACCTCTGGTAGGGGTAAACCGTCGTTGGTTGAAGCGGGGTTTGGGACAATTACCCAAATCTAAGTTAGCTGGGGTTCAGGCGTTGATCCAGATGGCTGGCATCAACGAACAACAAAAAAAGTTGAAACCAGACGATATTGGTTTTAGATTGGGGCCGAGGATTAACGCTGTTGGTCGCATTGGAGATCCCCAAATTGTTATTGAACTGCTAACTACTGACGATGAAGGGTTGGCTTTAGAAAGAGCAATGCAGTGCGAGCAAATTAATAGCAAGCGCCAGCAGTTATGCGAACAGATTCAAAAAGAAGCGATCAACCTAATTGAGAATACCCCGATCGACTGGCAACAAGATCGGGTTTTAGTTGTTGTCCAACCCAATTGGCACCACGGCGTTATTGGTATTGTTGCCTCTCGTCTAGTCGATCGCTATGGCGTTCCCGTGTTTATCGCTACATACGAAGAAGACCCAGAAAACTTACGCGGTTCGGCGCGAGGAATTGCTGAATTCCACGTTTTTAAAGCTTTAGAATTTTCTGGCGACTTACTGGGAAAATTTGGCGGGCATCAAGCAGCGGGAGGCTTTAGTTTACTGGCTAAAAATTTAGAGGCTTTCCAGCAACGACTTAGTAAATTTGCCTATCAATGCCTCGAACCACAACAT
>JBFRWL010000360.1:0-10331 GCA_051439565.1 Prochloraceae cyanobacterium | reverse complement strand
TGATAAAGCTCTCGAACATACCTCCATATATTAGGGTAATCAACGATTCGACGAATATTGCATTTAAAATGTCCAACATATACAGGATCGAATCGAATCAAGGTAGTAAACAGTCGCCAGTCTGCTTCGGTGATCTGCTCTCCGGTAAGGTATCGTTGACTTGAGAGTCGTTGTTCGAGCCAATCGAGAGTATCAAATAAAGGTTTTAAGGCCTCTTCATAGGCTAGTTGTGTTGTGGCAAATCCGCACTTATAGACCCCGTTATTGACAGTTGGGTAAATACGCTCGTTAAGGGCGTCAATTTCGGCTCTTAAGGCTTCTGGATAGTAGTCTCCAGGCTTAGCCCCAATGGGGTCAAAGGCACTGTTAAACATGCGAATAATTTCTGAAGATTCGTTGTTAACAATTGTTTGAGTCTCTTTATCCCAGAGAATCGGCACTGTGACTCTGCCAGTGTAGTTAGGATCGGCTTGGGTGTAAATTTGATGCAGGTACTGAGCGTCGAATAATGAATCTTGAATTACCCCTTCCCCAGGTTCAAAAGTCCAGCCTTGTTCGCCCATATACCAATTAACAACTGATACTGATATCATTTGTTCGAGACCTTTGAGAACTCGAAAGATCAGGGTGCGGTGAGCCCAAGGACAGGCATAGGAAACATAGAGATGATAGCGTCCCGGTTCTGCTTTAAAACCACCGTTGCCAGTGGGACCAGGTCTCCCATCAGAGGTTACCCAGTTACGAAACTGAGAAGCTTGACGAACGAATCGACCCTCGGTGCTGCTGGTGTCATACCATTGGTCATGCCAAACACCATCAATAAGAAGTCCCATAATTTTTTCCCAAATGTTTTGTCAATTGTTTTACCGGATCTAACCTATAATCTTCCGTTAGGATGCTAGGGCAATGAGTTCCATGGGAATACTACCACGAATCTAGAACATCATATGCTAGGTGGTTACAATGATTTTCTAAATGAGCGAACCGTGAGTCTTGAGAACAATCTTGGTGAATTACCTCAACCAAGAAGGTCAAGAAAATCCTCTCAGCCCCAAACCTTTACCCTGCCTACTGTCCCGTTTTAAGTTGGTAGCCTTCTTTATTATTTCTTTATTATTTCCTTATTGTAATACGGTTGATCCGTAACTATACTGAATTATGATGAATTCCATAAAAAGGTGACAAAAGCTGCTTAGGATAAGCTTTTAAGTAAAATTTATAGATTATTTGAAGCCATAAATAATACCAATTAATAAAACTCTGATTACAGGGATAACAGGTCAAGACGGGACTTATACATAAAAATCATCTCTATCTGTATGCGTTTTAATAGGATCATGATTGTGAAAAATGATTTAGTAAGTCGAGCACAAACCTCACTTCAAACAAAAGTTAGGAAAATTAGTAGTACTAAATTTCCTTATTTGACTGCTCTAAGGCCGCGACAGTGGACGAAAAATCTAGTCGTCTTTGCTGCGCCTATCTTCGCTCTAAGTATGGATTGGCAATCCTGGTTGGCGAGTTTGCAGGCGTTTGTATTGTTCTGTGGGGTTTCTAGTGCTTTTTATCTACTTAACGATATTGCAGATGTCCAATCAGACCGCAAACATCCTGTCAAGTGCCAGCGTCCGATCGCGGCAGGATTGGTTAGTATTCCTCAAGCAATTGGAATGGCAGCAGCTCTGCTGGCAAGCACATTAATAATTAGCTGTCAGAAATTCCCTGCATTGGGTGCTGTCTTAATCGCCTATGCCCTGCTACAAATCGCCTATAATTTCAAGCTTAAACATAAGCCACTTGTAGACATTATTTCTATTGCTATGGGCTTTATTCTTAGAGCATTGGCTGGAGCAGCCGCCGCAGGAATTGAATTGTCTTCATGGTTTTTGATCTGTACGGCGATGCTAGCCTTATTCTTAGGGATCGAAAAACGAAAAGCTGAGCTGCGGTTGAGCGAAGTGCAAGGAAATAAGAAGACACGTGCTGTTCTCAGACGCTATACTGTTCCACTTCTCACTCGCATGGAGAGCATAGTAACCACTGGAATGGTCATGAGTTACTCCATTTGGAGTGCTGGACCTTTATTCCAAGGAGCATCGACTTCCTGGATGATGCTAACTTTGCCATTTGTTTTTTACGGCATTTTTCGCTATCAGCTACTGAGCGACCCGCAGGAAGTGCTACGTAAAAGCAGACGAGATGTAAGCAAACAATATTTTACCGAGCGACCAGAAGAGGTTTTACTAAACGATTTACCCCTTGCCTTAAACCTTTTAGGTTGGGTGAGTATGAGTATTATGATTTTGTTTCTCAAACAACAAGGAATAATCCAATGACTTTAATGAAAACTTTAAAATTGAAAGCACCAGTGGCGATTGTTGGGGGTGGCTTTGCTGGGTTAACGGCTGCACAAACCTTGAAGCAGCAAGGTATTCCCTTTGATTTGTACGAGGCGGGTAAGCAAATTGCTGGTCTATGCCAAACCTTTAAAGACGAGGATGGGTTTAGCTATGATTTCGGGACCCACTTAATCACCAATCGACTGGCGGCAGAACTCGGTGTCGAATCTCAATGCCTCGATGTGAAATACTTTGGAGAGACCGTCCTATTGAAGGGGCGTCACTATAGCTATCCCTTTGGTCTGATGAGGGTACCTCGCTACAGCTTAAGTGCGCTGCGCAATCGCTTGTTTGGCATGGGTCGTAAACTGGATAATGCCGCAGACTATTTTAGAGGAACATTAGGGTCGGAAATAGCTGATGATGTGGCGATTCCACTGATTGAAGGGGTAATGGGGCAACCTGCCACCGATCTGGCTCCCTCTGTGGGAGACAAGCTGCCCGGAGTAGCTCAAACTGTGTTTCTGAGGCTTGCTAGTCGACTAACCAGAAAAGCAATAGCGATCGGATACTGCCAAGATTTACCAGAAACTCCAAGCGTCTGGCACACTTATCCAATGGGTGGCATTGGAATCTTGTGTAACAAGTTAGCAGAGGGTTTGGACGAGAACATTCGATTGGAGTCTCGCGTGGAGAAAATAATCGTCGAGTCGGAACGGGTAGTTGCTGTCCGGGTCAATGGCGAGACCAGAGAAGCTTCAGCAGTCATCAGTTCGGCACCAGTCAATATACTAGCTAAATTGGTCGAGGGCAGTGACACAATTAATCATCTAAGCGAGTTTAAATACAGTCCAATGATATTCGTCAACCTGCGGTTAGAAGGACGGAAACTACTGCCCGATGTAGTGCTGTGGACACCCGAATCAAAATTCCCCTTCTTCCGCCTACAGGAAGCTTCTACTTCCATGCCATGGCTAACACCGGAAGGAAAAACGTTAATTACTGCCGATATTAGCTGCAAAGTTGGTGACGAATATTGGACTATGACCGACGATGAGCTTGGTCAGATGTGCCTGCGAAACCTTGAATCGATCATACCCAATGTAAGCCAGCGCTATCTTGGTTGTCGTGTGCTTCGCACTCGCATCGCTTACCCAACTTTGCTGAAATCTTACGAGCCTGCTCGGAAACGTCTTGCCCAAGGCACTGGCATTGAACGGCTAATTAGCGTTGGTCGAAATGGTGAGTTTGCTCACATTCTCTTGGAAGATCTCTACCACCGGACTGTCAAGAAGACTCAACGCCTGATAGAAGAGCTAGAAGTTATGAATACATTTTCCCATGGCAAGGAAAAAGTCGTTTCCTATACTTCATAAAGTTGTCAGTCAACCACTCTTCCCATCAACCGTAGTAATACCTCAAACATCTAATCTCATGATTACTCAGACTCCTTTGTCAAAATCTGAAGTCAAACCTAATTTGCTAACAGTCGAAGAGGCTAAAAATCTAGATGTCTCTGATGTTAGTGAGTTGTTTTCAAAACATATGAACCCGGGACAGCTCAACTTCCTAAAATTGTTAGGGTTTCACAAGGTACTAATCGATAAAGCCGAGGGGATGTTCTATATCGACAAAGAAGGGAGAAAGATTCTCGATTTCTTTGGTGGCTTTGGTTCTTTAGGATTTGGCCACAATCATCCACGCATTTTAGCAATGCGGAAGCAATATCAAGAGGAAAAACGCCATGAAATTGCTCTAGCGTTTATGTCTCAGTATGCAACAGCGTTAGCCAAGAACCTCGCAGAGATTTCCCCTGGCGACCTCGATATGGTTTTTCTAGGTTGCAGTGGCTCCGAGGCAGTAGAAGCTGCTCTAAAACTAGCAGAAAAAGCTCAAGGTTTTCAGCGCACTAAAATTGCTTATGCAGGGAATTCTTTTCACGGCAAAACTCGGGGAGCCCTCTCCGTAACTGATTCAGACTTCTATCAGTCTAAATTTCAATTACTAGAACAGAGGGTTCGCGTCCCTTTTGGAGATGTTTCTGCTTTGGAAAATGCCTTTAAAACAGACTCAACAATCGGCACATTTATTTTAGAAACCATTCAAGGTGGGGCTGGAATTATCACGCCACCACCGAATTATTTAAGAGAGGTGCGCCGACTATGCGATAAGTATAAGATCTTGTGGATTGCTGATGAAGTCCAGTGCGGAATGGGTAGAAGTGGACGCTTTTATGCCTTTGAGTATGAAGACGTGGTTCCCGATATTGTCACTCTTGCTAAATCATTGGGTGGGGGTAAAACTGCAATAAGTGCCTTTATTGCACGATCTCCCATTTATTTGAAAGCCTATGGCTCTAAAAAAACTGCTCTAATACATGGTCCTGCTACCTTTAGTGGTATGGGAGAAGCCTGTTGCACCTCAATAGAGGGACTTAACATCCTTTATGACGAAGGATTAATCGAAAACGCAGCTATTCAAGGTACTTATCTATTGAAGCGACTGGAAGAATTGAGACAAAAATATCCAAAAATCCTCAAGGAAATTAGAGGACAGGGTTTGATGGTCGGAGTAGAATTTAGTGACTTTAGCCAAACTCTACCTTTTGGAATGCGGCAGATTGTTTCAACCTTAGACGATAAACTCAAAGGAAGTCTTTGTGGATTCATTGGTAGCTTGTTGTTTAAGGAGTACGATATTTTGGTTGCCTTTACTGAGTACAACCGAAATGTGATCCGCCTTGAACCTCCCTTGATTGTCAAGCGCGAACATGTTGACACCTTGATTGAAGCATTGGATAGCTTGCTCGCTCGTGGTGTTACCAGAATTGTAACTGACTACGCTAAGTATTTTCTGACCTAGGTTTGATGAGGCAAATCACTAGTCAAACAGCAATTATTTAGAGAGAAATTTCTTGGAGGAAAAATGCTACTTAGAGGCCCTTTCAAACCGCTTCATGAAGAGAATAGAATGGGAAATGAAGGCAACGTCGAGTTTGCTCGAAAGCTTTTTTATGAAAAGCCGAATAAGAACCTGATTTTCTTACTTCGGAATCGATTTATGTGGATGAATGAATACATACAATCTGAAACAGGTGTTGGTGCCGAGGTTGGTTGCGGACAGGGATTCGGCAAAGAGGTTATTCAGGCAAAATCTTATCTGTTAACTGATTGCAATGACTATAGCTGGCTCGATGTAAAGAATGTCGATGCTTTGAATACACCTTTTGACGATAATAGTTTTGACTTCCTTATTGCCAGCAATATGATACATCATCTTCCTTCTCCAGCCCAATTTTTGCAGGAAGCAAGGAGAATTCTTAAGCCAGGCGGTTATCTCTTAATTCAGGACGTTAACTGTTCGCTTTTAATGCGGATAATGTTACATTTAATGCGCATTGAGGGATACTCTTATGATGTCGATATATTCAATCCATCTGTAATTGCCACCGATCCCGATGACTTATGGTCTGGGAACAATGCGATTCCCAATCTATTGTTTGACAATATAGACCATTTTCACCAAGAGAATCCTTACTTTAAAGTGGTTAAAACTAGGTTTAGCGAATGTTTTACTTACCTAGCTTCTGGTGGGGTAACAGCGAAGACATTTTCCATCCCACTTCCCTACTTTGTCCTCAATTTTTTAAATGCGATCGACAATATTTTGACCAAAGCCTTTCCTAAAGTGTTTGCTTTACAACGTCAGATTGTATTGGAATTGATTGACTGAGATGTTACTTAGCTTTAGATTTAATCAACATGAATGTTATCTGGAATGCTTGGTTCTTAATTTGCTTTGCAGCAGTTAACAATAGTTTAGCAGCTGTACTTTTAAAGCGTTCACGTTTTGGAGCTCCCCCTGGATCTAGCTTAGCTTCTATGCTGCTATCCCCATGGTTTATTTTCGCACTAGTATTTTATGCTGCTAATGTTTTTCTATTTGCTAAAGCATTGGAAAAATTGGCAGTATCGACAGTCTATCCAGTCTATGCAGGGCTTGCAGTTGGTCTTGTTGCCATTGCTGGCAATTATTTTTTCGGGGAACGCCTTAACTTGAATCAATATATAGGGATAGGGGTTATTTTAGCTGGAATTATTATTGCGTCTCGTTCTTAAGCTTATGGCTCCTCAAATAACTCCACCTATATTCATATTGTCTTGATTAGAAAAAAATTTTATGTATAACTCCTTAAGTAATGACTGTTACAAGAAGCTGTCTATTCAGCAAAATAAACCTCTATCAGGTTGGGGGAGATATCCTGTAATAAACAGCTATGTCCAGAAGCCAGCTCAAGTTTCATCTCTAGTGGGGATGATCAAGACATCAAAAGAAATCACTATTCTGGCCAGAGGTAAAGGTCGCAGTTATGGAGATGCTGCTCTTAACCCGACAGGTCTGACAATCCTGAGTGAGCGCTTAAACAGCTTTCTTGCTTTCACAGAGGAGACAGGGCTTCTACGCTGTGAAACTGGAGTGACTCTTAAGGAAATTTTAGAAGTCTTCGTCCCACGGGGATGGTTCCTGTCAGTCACCCCAGGGACAAAGTTTATTACTGTTGGCGGTGCTGTCGCCTTTGACGTTCATGGCAAGAACCACCATCAGGATGGTTCTTTTTCTCGCTATGTTCACAGCCTTAAACTGATGCTCACCTCAGGTGACATTGTGCAATGTTCTCCCCAGGAAAATAGCGATCTTTTTTGGGCGACAGTAGGAGGCATGGGGCTGACTGGATTCATTACGGAGGTTGAGTTTTTCCTGCGCCCAATACAAACTGCTTACATAAATAGCTATAAAATCAAAGCTAAGAATCTAGATGACGCATTTGCCCTCTTTGAGCAATTTGAACCCCAATATCAATATTCAGTTGCTTGGATCGACTGTCTCGCGTCAGGCAACTCCCTAGGTCGCAGTATTTTGATGTTCGGTAACCATGCTACGCTCCAAGATCTTTCTTCAAAGCAGCAAATCGAGCCACTGAATATAAAGCCTAAAAGCCGCTTTAAGGTATCATTTGACTTTCCAGTTGGACTGCTCAACCGTTACACAATGAGTACCTTCAATCAATTCTATTACTCTAGAATGCGCTCTAGACAGGTTAAGTCAATCGTCGATTATGATTCTTTCTTTTATCCCCTAGATTTTCTATGGGACTGGAATCGATTATACGGCAAGCAGGGATTCGTTCAATATCAATGCGTATTGCCTACTGAAGTAAGCAGGGAGGCTTTGATCCAGATTTTACAGCTATGTAGTCAGAAGGGTTGGGGGTCTTTCCTAGCCGTACTCAAGCGCTTGGGACCCCAGGAAGGATGGCTATCTTTTCCCATGCCTGGCTACACTTTAGCACTTGATATGCCAGTTAAGCATGGACTGTTGGAATTTCTCGATCAGCTCGATGAATTGGTCATTCAGTATGGGGGGCGCGTCTATCTCGCTAAAGATGCTCGCCTAAGTTCAGAAGCTTTCCGGAAAATGTATCCAAACTTTCCTAAATGGTTAGAGGTAAAGTCCCGAGTTGACCCTAACAACCACTTTTCTTCTTCCTTATCCCAGCGCTTGCAAATAAGCAAGTTAAAGTATTAAATAACTTTAACTTTAGTGCTGATTCGTAAAGTAAATCTTAAGAGGCTAATCGTCGGGTCATTAAACGAATTAGTGAACCGTAAATCATCGCAATGATATTGTCCGTGGATAACTCATAATCCTTACTAAGACTTAGACTCTCTACCCAGTTTGTTATGAATTTTATATGTTTAAATCAGTGGAGTTGACTAATGAATCTTGTTAGAAATAATTTGTTGATTTTTCAAAAATTTCCCTTTCTTTCTGTTTTTAAAAATCTAAAGACCTTAGTTTTTCTGGCTATCACAACTTGGATTGCACATTTTTGGCACTCTGCCAGCTTTGGATTATACGAAGATGACTGGACTAGAGTTACTAGAGCTATGGAGTTAAACTGGTTTGAGCTTTGGGACTTTATCCTAAGAACCAGTTTTTATTATGTACGGCCACTTCACGATGGTCTAATTTATTTATTCTCATTTTTGGGGTTAAAATTAGGAGGGCTACAGGTTGTTTATGTTATTGGTTACGCTATCTTAACGATTAATTCGTTCCTATTTTACCTATTGCTGAAGCGCATATTTGCTAACCATAGTTTCGCTATTATAGGGGCGTTAGCATTTTGCCTCTTTCCCGCAGATACCACTCAACCTTTTTTAACTCATTCCCTGGGAGTGCAACCATCTTTGACTCTTCTTTTAATGGCGCTTCACTTTTATCTTTCTGAAAGAAAGAAATTGTCTTATTTGGTCATCTTTATCTCTCTGTTTGGCTATGAACCAATTTTTCCCGTCTTTCTGGCCGCACCGCTTCTCAAAAAGGAATGGGATTCAAGATTAACAAGGAAATTGTTTCGCCATGCTGTGGTTTTGGGAGCCATGATTGTTGTGTTGGTTATTCTCCGGAAGGTCATCGGTGAATATCGAGTCTCAACTTTCGGTAACTTCGAAGCTATTTTATTAGTTGGCAACCCTATTGTAGGACCGATTACTAGCATGTCAATGTTTTTTTATCGTCCTATCGAAACTTTGTTTAAAGTAAACGGGGAACTATTAGTATTATTGCCTCTGTGCTTCGCTGGGTTTACATGGGTGTTTT
The DNA here is from genome assembly GCA_051439565.1 of Prochloraceae cyanobacterium. Lineage (GTDB taxonomy): Bacteria > Cyanobacteriota > Cyanobacteriia > Cyanobacteriales > JBFRWL01 > JBFRWL01. The sequence goes on along the minus strand of JBFRWL010000360.1, from coordinate 1,329 downwards.
CTAGGCTGAAGGTCGACCGGCCTAATGATGCATTACGTTTAACGACCAAATTTGAAAGTATCGTTTTTCGAACTCTCAAGCTTCCTAAAACTTTCAAAAATTTAGCTAAGCCAGTAACTACTGGCTTAATCATGCTGGTTTTGGCTTATCCTCTAACCCTTACTACTGTTGGTTTCTCCACTAGTGGAAGGGGAACGCGTGTTCATACGGCTGCCATATTTGGGGCATCAATCCTAATCACCTGTATATGTTCGGTTATCCTACGTTTCGCGGCTACCCATAGTACAAAACGTTTGGCTACCCTAGGATTAGCTGGATTTTTCACTTTGTTGGTGGGTTTTGGAATAATTGTACAGCGTGATTATAAGATGAGTTGGGAACACCAAAGAGCATTTTGGACAGATTTAATCGAGCTTTGTCCAGATTTGGATGATAACACTGTAATTTTTGTTGAACCAACCGGGCTAAGAGATACTAGACAGTTATTATTTTTGAGAAAAGAGCTAACTGGGGTGCCCGATACAAGACAGATTAAATCTCTCGAATCAACATATATGTATAAAGGATTACCAACCATCTATAAATTTCCTGATGATTGGGATAATCCACCAAGAGTATACAGATTACCCATTGGCTGGAGAGAAAAAATTTTAACAGATGAAAATCTACTTCTGACCAAAATGGAACAGGTTGGTGATGATGCGCCGCTGGCACTCAGAGGAGGAGGAAAGATTCCTACGCGTAAAGTTGAAAGTTCCAATGTTATTTTTCTAGAAACTAAGAATGGACAATTGACTCGCAGGACTAAACCTCTTATTATTAATGGCCAAAAGTTTAGATTAAAGGAAAAGTCAGCTTCAAAACTGTCTTCATTTGCCAAAGCTTCTCTTTACAAATATCTAATTAAAGATTCTGGCGAAGAGTCAATTGATTACCTTATTCAAAGTTAAGGGCGGCAATAGAAGGTTCGTGTCACCAGATGCGACCTGTCACTAAAACCAAATTTTTTACCTTATTTTTGGAGCTGAATGATAAGAAATATAAATAAATGACTTTGCCTAGTTCGCTTCAAAGTAGGCAATGTTTTTTATTCTAGATGCGCTTAACAAGAAATATTGATTTACATTAGGTTTGAGCGATCGCTAAAGATTAAGAGCTTTGATCTCTATATTCCTTAATAATTAATAGGATACAGTTATTGGTTAATCACCAGGTAATTCATGGACAAGTTTTCTTTCTTTATTGGCTATCTGACATTTGTGTTATTAATAGACTTACCTGTTGTCGCTCAAACAATTCCTCAGCGAGAAAGGATTCCTCAACCAATAC
>JBFRWL010000359.1:0-2951 GCA_051439565.1 Prochloraceae cyanobacterium | reverse complement strand
CCCATAAAATTAAGCTTATTCAATTTCTAGCTTCAAACTAGGCAGAAATTTCTGTAAATTTTTCAAGGATTTACCCTGCCAAGGTACTTCGTTTGAACCTAAAACTACTAATTGAATTGATTTCTTTTTACGTAATCCTAGAACAAATTTTGACAGCATACTGATACCAGAACTATTGAGAAATTCTAATTTTCTTAAGTTCAAAGTCATTTGATCTGGTTGGGCAGCAGCAATCTTATTTAAGAGATCGGCGATGGGTGCATATTCTTTTGTACCTCCCAGACTTAACAAGCCTACAAAATTAACTGTGCTTGACTCTGAATCGTATTGCACTGTGTAATCGTTGTCTTTAATTTCTTCAATTGTCATCGTTAGTTAAAATTGTTTCTTGAATTAAAAATTAGATCGATTGATGAATGTAAAAGAATACTATACCCTTACTTGCACCATCGTAGTTACAGTATAGATTTGAGGCTCTGTACTGAGGTTTTGAAACTTCCAGCCTAGTTTAGCTGAGTAATCATTAATCATGGTCAAAAAACCTAATCCAGATGCTTCAGAATGCTCCTCTTCCATACTTTTCTCAACCTGAGTAACGTATAATTCTTCTGGATCGGAAGCAAGTAGTTCTGTTAAAAAAGCTTGGAATTTATCTACTCCATCAGGATTAACACCATTAGTCACAAACAAGACCGCTGTAACTGAACCGTTTTCCAGCTCTATATCTTCTATAAAGTAAATACCGAACTTGACCTTAAAGTTACTATCTCGATCATTAAATTTCATCGCATTTTCTAATAACTCATTAGCAATGTAGGTAATAGCACCTTTACTTTCTTTAATTCTGCGAGTTCCATCGGGGTCGTCATCATCTACTGGCAGAAAAGTCGAGCAATAATCAGCTACAAATTGAGCTGATAAACGATTATTAGACCATCGTTTTCTAATGGAATGAGACGTGGGGGTAAAGATAATTTCTAAAGAATCCAGTTCGGGCGGAAAATCCTCAATGTAATCTCCAAATACCTTTTGCATTATTATGTAAACCTCTTAACTTGAATTTATTGCTGCTTGAGTATCACTAGAGTAATGTCATCAAATATTTTTTGTCCCCCAATAAATGCTTTGAGATCGTCAATGACTGCTTGTTTAATTTCTTGAGCATTGTGCTGCCAATTTTGACTAATAATCTCACAGAGTCGTTCCATTACATATTGTTTTTTATTTAGTTTTAAAGCTTCGGGAATTCCATCAATGTATACAAATACCCCAACACCACGATGTAGCTCAACGATGGTGTGGTCAATAAAATCAGCAATATCATCATCAAGACCAATGGGTAAGCCTAAATCCATGGTATCAATGCGTTCAATGTGTCCTCCAGCCCGAACTAGCAGGGTTTCTTCATGTTGTCCAGTGATGCTCACTCTCCCCTCTGAGTAGTTAAGAATAGCTAGGGTGAGGTTTTTATCGGAGTTCATACGTTGCACGTTGCGGTAGATCGTGCGGTTGAGAGTATCTAGAAACCTGACGGGATCTTGCTCACGGATTTCTTGCAGGGTACACACTGCGGTTTGGGTCATTAGCATCAATAGACCACTCTCTAAACCATGTCCCGTGACATCGCCAATGCCTACGGTGACAATCCCATCTGTTTCCAGCACGTCATAGTAGTCTCCGCCCACTTCATCTGCCGGTTCCATAAAGCCAGCAATATCCAGACCTTTGATCTCTTCTAATTCTTCGGGTTTAGGCAAAATCATCTGCTGAATCTGCCGAGCCACGTCTAGTTCTGCCCCCAGGCGCAGATTTTCTGTCTGGAGTTTGTTATTGAGTTGGATGATTTCGGCATTGGCAGCAGCCAGTTGGGTGGTGCGTTCGGCGACTTTAGTTTCTAAGGTTTGATAGAAGCGAGCATTTTTAATCGAGATTGCTGCTTGGGTGGTGAGGAGGTTGAGAACTTCGATGTGGTCTGAGGTAAAGGCTTCTGTAGTAAGGTTATTTTCTAGGTAGAGAATGCCGAGGAGTTGTCCTTGATTGAGAATCGAGGTGCAAAAAAGGCTTTTGGGCTGCTTTTGGATGAGGTAGGGGTCTGAGGTGAAGGTCTGGTCTTGTTGGAGGTTGTTGATGAGCAGGGACTGTTGCGTTCGTTTAACGGTGTTGATAATGGTATGGGGTATGGTATCAGCTTGGTCGAGAGGAGTAGTAAATATATAGCAGTTTTTGTTATCGCACTGAGCAACTAGTTCCCAAATGCCAGAGTTATCTAAAATTAAGGCTACTGTGTCCGCTCCAGCATTTTCCAGAATTATGTGCATTATTTTCTTCAGCAAGGCATCTAGTTCGATTTCTTGGGAGAGAGCTTGGGAAGCTTTGATGGCAGAGGTGAGGTCGAGGACAGAGGTATTGAAGGTATTGCTACTAAGGCTTGGGGTGAAAGTTTGTAGATTGCTGGCACTGGGGAAAGGTGCAGATGGTTGCCCAATCTCAGTTAGGAGTTGAGGATAGGTTTGTTGCAGGTGGTCAATTTTAGCCTTAGCTCCCCAGCGGACGTAGCAGTAATAGGCTTCTTGCATATAGCTGGCAGCAATGGTTTGTTTGCCCCAGTAGAGGTAAAATTTAGCAGCAAGTTCGTTGGCAAGAGCTTCTTCTTGGATGAACCCATTGGCTTTCGCTCCCGCGATCGCAGAATCGTACAAATCTACTGCTTCAAAGCGATCTCCATTGAGGTGAGCGATTTCGGCAGAAATTAACTGATATTTGTGCAGGAATGTCTCCGGGCAAGTTTCAGACCAGGTTTGAAGCAATTGCTGTTGTTCTTGTAGTTGTTGCCAGTAACTAGCCTGAGTGGCTGGATCTACTTCAGAATAAACTGCCGTTAAACTGAGGGGATAGTAAAGGTGATAAATAATGATGGGCAAGAAACCAAAATTGGCAGGCAGGGTAGGGGG
>JBFRWL010000358.1:0-13424 GCA_051439565.1 Prochloraceae cyanobacterium | reverse complement strand
GCGAAATACCTCTTTCAGAAGTCGTCAGAAAAAAGAGTATTATATTTTTGGAGATGTATCAAACTTCTTCAGGAGAATCCTAGGACTTCAAGACATAATTGACACACGATATTTTCCCAAACTAGGATGGGATTCTTCCTAAGAAACAGCCTTAGTCTTCACAATTTTCAGCAGCTACTATAGGATTACAGTCTCCATATACAGCTAAATACTGTTCTAAAATAACAAATTGAGTTAGATTCAGACTGTAGTAAATCCAGCGTCCTTCGTGGTGGGCACGAACGAGGTTAGCTTCTCGGAGTACTCTGAGATGAAAAGATAGTTTTGACGGACTTACGTCGAGTTGTCCTCGAAGTTCACAAACACATAACTCTTGAGAACGCAATAATTCTACTACTCGAAGTCGTAAAGGATCTGAGAGAGCGTTAAAACCAGATAAGAAATTTTTTAGGCTAGGATCAGTCTGAACTTGTGTCAATTTTATCTGTCTCCCTTAATAAACATCAGGTTATTTATGAAATCATCAATGTCAACTATCAACTCAAGCTGGGATATTTTGACCTTAAGAAGGTATTTTAGCAGTCTTATTTAGGTTGTGCCTGAAAACAAGACTTAAAAGGCAACAGCTCATCTGGCGATAGGCAACAGAGTTAGTACTCTTGAGCATTTTATCTAGGTTTCGATTTTTCACCACTTATTTAGGAATCTTATAGATGTTAGGTGAATGATAAATTTTTCCCTAACACTGCTTCATCTAACACCTAGCCTTAACCAGCCTATCCAGCTTTAAGTTGTTAGCCGCTAGTTGTTCCCTCGATCGACTAAGAATTTCTGATCTCTTCTTCAATCGCAGATGAATTTGCTTCAATAAAAAGCAGTTTAAATGTACTTTTCATTAACCTTCTGCTTTCCCAAGAAGAAGATTTAGTCAAGATAAAAAATAACAAACTGCCTGAACTTTAGGGTAATACTCATCTGCAATGTAGCTACATTGATTTAAGGTAATATAGCTTTGCCAAGAGTAAAAAATTCTTTTATCCCAACATTGAATACTGTAAATATAACTATATCGAATATCTTTAATCAAGCTTTTTGATGTTTCTTCAAATTCAATAAAAATTGAATTAGCTTTTCCTAAATTTATAAATTCTTTTGGTTTTTTAAACATTATAAGAATCAAATCTCTGAAAGAGCACGAGCTTGGGCGCGATCGAAGGTTTAAGATCCCTACTGAATACAGATTCAGTGGCTTTATTATCATGACTACTTATCATTCAGACTCCTCCAACTCCAAAGAGTTTTGGCTCTTTTTCGATCGACCGATTATACTAGAGCAAGATAATCGTCAGTAAACCTCCGAAAAACTCACAAAAAGGTTATGATATAGTTTAGGGTCTATCGGCAAACTACTTGGTGAAGACAAGTATTAGGTCTGAGGGAAAAAATCGACCTAACACCTAACACTTTCTCCTAAACGATAAAGTTTCTACTTTGCAGATATGCCCTAGTGACCTGTCCTCTGCCGATCGTCGGCGAAAGCCTTGGTCAAAAAGACAAACAAGTAAGCAAAATGTCTTTTCAATACGGACTAAGTAGGAGAAAAAGATGGATAGTAACAATAGCTCTGGTAAGCATGAGTCCTTAAACTCCCACAAGAGAGAATTAAGAATTGTTAATAAAACTGATGACAATCCCCATTTTCCTGTCAGTGTTACCGCTGATGAATTCTTACCCACAATCAGTCGCTGGGAGAACTGGGGTGGAATTGTTCTAGTAATCACCTTCGGAGCAGTGCTGGCTCTATCGACTGTACTGAAGTATAAGGTCACAGTTAAAGTTCCCGGTACAATTCGTCCTACCGGGGAACTGCGCTTGGTTCAAACTCTGAGGGAAGGAAAAGTTAAGAGTATCGCTGTTCGTGACAATCAGCTAGTTCAAGAAGGGGAAGTTATCGCCGCTATGGATGACTCCCGACTGCAAACTAAAAGAAGTCAATTGCAAGCTAGTATTCAGCGCAACCAGGAGCAACTCGAGCAAATCAACGCCCAAATTTTGGCCTTAGCTCTACAGAGCAAAGCCGAAACCGAACAATTAGACAGCTCTCTATCCTCAGCTCAAGCTGAACTAACCCTCAAGCAGCGCAACTATCGCCAACGGCTAATTACTACAGTGGCAGAAGTAGAAGAAGCCAAAGCCGCCCTAGAGTTAGCTAGAGACGAAGCGGCACGCTACCGCCGATTAGTCAAAAGTGGCGCAGTATCCATCCTACAGCTCAAAGAAAAAGAAGCCAATCTCAAAACTGCTGTTTCCAGACTGAAACGGATGCAAGCTTACCTCGATCCCAGTAAGGCTGAGGTAGCCATGGCCCAAGAAAAAATTGTCCGCGAACGCGCCCGAGGAAATGCCACTTTAGCGATGTTAAACAAAGAACGAGAGCAATTAATTCAGCGCCGCGTGGAGATTCGCAATCAAATCGAGCGGGCGCGCAGAGAACTGCAAGAAATTGAAATCGACATTGAGGCTGCCGTCTTGCGAGCGCCAACTTCTGGCATTATTCAGAAACTGATGCTGCGCAACACCTCCCAAGTAGTGCGCAGTGGAGATACAATTGCTCAAATTGCTCCTAGTCAGGCTCCTTTGGAGATTAAAGCCGGAGTCGCCCCTCAGGATATTAGTAAGATAGCAGTCGGGCAAGAGGTGCAAATGCGAGTCTCTGCCTGTCCTTATCCTGAATACGGCACCCTCAAAGGTTCTATCACTACTATTTCCGCAGATACGATCGGGCAGTCAAACTCTGTAGCTGGGTTGTCCGCTTCATCTCCCCTCAACAAAGGCATCTCCAAGCCCTCATCTCAGAGAGGAGATTATGAAGCTACTATCCAGCCAGAAACCTTGATACTGAGCACGGGAAAACGACAGTGCCCTATCCAATCTGGAATGGAAGGCCGAGTTGATATTATTTCCCGAGAAGAGACAGTTTTCTCCTTTATGCTCAGAAAGGCTCGATTAATTGTCGATATTTGAAGAAAAATAGTTAAGCTCTGTAAATTAGGCTTGACTCTTTAATATAGCTCTGAAGTTGATGAGAGAGGAGAATAAGGTTGATATGATTTCCCGAGAAGAGACATTTTTCTCTTTCATACTCAGAAAAACTCGATTGATTGTCAATCTTTAAAGAAAAAATCGATGATTAAGCTCTGTAAAATCCGCTTGAATCTTCAAGTGACTCTGAATATGATTAATTTAAAGGAATTATCAACTCTGATTTTAAAGAACAAAAGGGTTGAAACAGCCAAGATTGATTGGCGAGTCCATCTAGGATAATTAAAATCTAAATGTCTTGTTCGTAAACATTCCAGACATTAGAAACCCAAATAAATTTACAGATGCTAGGAAACTTCTGTAAGTGAGATTCGCTTCAGTCAACCAAGTCAGTGAGGGGCGATCGCTACAACCTATAGCCTGCCTATATCATAACTGTCGTGGATACCATAAAATCCCAATATAATTCTTGTGAGCCATGAAATACCAGAGCGTCCTGCAACATAACGAAGAAGACTGCGGAGCCGCTTGTCTGTCCTCGATTATCAAATACTATCAACGCCACTTGTCCATGAGTCGCATTCGCGAAGCTGTAGGGACTGGACAAGTGGGCACTACTCTTCTTGGGTTAAGGCGGGGAGCAGAAGCATTAGGATTTAATGCCCGACAAGTGAGAGCTGTTCCAGGAATATTAAACCGATTTGAAGAAATTCCTCTACCCGCGATTATTCACTGGCAAGGCTATCATTGGGTAGTACTCTACAGCCGAAAAGGAAAAAAATACGTCATTGCTGACCCAGCGGTGGGCATCCGCTACGTTTCTGAACGGGAATTACTCGATAACTGGACTAATTGCATCATGTTGCTGCTGGAGCCAGACCCCAGCCGCTTCTATGCACAAACCGAAAAGAGAGCAAAAGGCTGGGGTCGCTTCTGGGTGAGAATTGTGCCCTACCAGCAACTGATAATTAAGGCTCTAGTCATTAACATAGTTGTTGGTCTACTATCTTTAGCGCTTCCCTTCCTGATCCAAATCCTTACGGATGATGTGCTGGTACGGGGAGATACTCATTTGCTTACCACTGTAGCCATTGGCGTAGTGGCGATGAATATTTTTAGCAGCACTCTACAATTGTTTCAGTCCAATTTAATTGCCCACTTCGCCCAGCGGTTGCAATTAGGGATGGTTCTAGAGTTCGGTCGCCAAATGCTGCGCTTGCCCCTCAATTACTATGAAGCTCGAAGTAGCGGGGAAATTGTCAGTCGTTTAAGAGATATCCGCGAAATTAACCAGTTAGTTTCCCAAGTAATTGTCAGTTTACCCAGCCAATCCTTTGTCGCTGTCATTTCCTTAAGCTTGATGTTCTATTACAGTACTCAACTGACAGCGCTCGCTATTCTAGTCGCCTTCTTGATGACCCTCTCAACTTTGATTTTTCTACCTAGCTTGGAGCAAAAAACCCGCCAACAGATAGTGACAGACGCAGATAACCAAGGGATGTTAGTAGAAACCTTCAAAGGGGCACTAACGATGAAGACCCACAGCGCTACTCCCCAAACCTGGGAAGAGTTCCAAAGTCGCTTCAGTCGCTTGGCCAATCTCTCTTTGAGCACTCTTAAGATTAGTATCATTAATGATGTTTTTTCTAACTTTGTGGGTGCGATCGGCACAATTGCTATCCTCGGGTTTGGCAGCACTCTGGTAATTAAACAGCAATTAAGCATTGGTCAGTTGCTGGCATTTAATGCCATGAATGCCAATTTTGTGTTCTTGATTGGAACTTTAGTCGAATTTATCGACGAATTTGCCCGGGCCAAAACGGCAGCAGAACGTATAAATGAAGTCATAGATGCTACTCCCGAAACCACAGAAACAGAGAGCAAAAAGCCCTGGGTTGCTATTCGCAGTCAATCGGAGATCGTCTGCACTAAGCTTAACTTTCATCACTCGGGAAGAGTAGAGCTACTGAGAGATTTTTCCCTCACTATTCCTGGAGGCAAAGTTACTGCCTTGATTGGTAAATCCGGCTGCGGTAAAAGTACCCTTGCCAAACTCATTGCTGGCTTATACCAACTGCAGTCGGGTAACATTCGTTATGGCATCTACAACCAGCAAGATCTCTCCCTGGAATGCCTGCGGCAGCAGGTGGTCTTATTGCCCCAGCAACCCCACTTCTGGAGTCGTTCGCTCTTGGACAACTTCTACTTTTGCTATCCCCAAGTTACCTTCGACCAGATTGTAGAGGCTTGCCAGATAACTGGGGCAGACGAGTTTATCAGCGAACTTCCCGATAAGTATCAGACAGTACTGGGGGAATTCGGTGCTAATCTTTCTGGCGGTCAAATGCAACGATTGGCGCTCGCCAGAGCAATAGTCAATAAACCGCCAATTCTGATTTTAGACGAGTCAACTAATTCCATTGACCCAGAAAGCGAAGCGCAAGTTCTCGATCGCCTGCTCTACTCCCGAAAAGGTCAAACTACAATTATCATTAGCCACAGTCCTAAGGTAATCCTGCGGGCTGATTGGATTGTCCTGATAGATAAGGGCGAGTTGTTGATGACTGGAGAGCCCAAACAGCTAGGCCAGCGAACGGGAGTGCATGGCGAGTTTTTGAGAGTCGAGGAGGAGGAACTAAAACTGGGCACTCTCATCCCCTAGAGTATCGATTCAGTAATCAAGTAGAAAATGGTTGAGAGAGGGTCAGAGGTAAAAACAAACAGCTAATAGGTGATTCTAAATAGTCGCTGCTATAAATTGTGAAGATAAGGCTGAAGTTTTCATATCCAGCTGAGATCCTAGTTTTAGGCTACTAGTTATAGACTTTTATCCCCGCTTCACAGGTTGAAGACTACTCTCTACTGTGGGGATATTCTTTGACTCCTACCTCTAGAGGTATGGACTTGTGTTTCCACATAGAAAATAGAGATGTTAAGCTTAACGAGATTAAACTTTTTATTCAACAATAACTTTACGAGACTGAAACAGCGATTGCGGCAATTAGTTCTGTTAGGACTAGCCTTACTTATGCTGCAAACTTCTGTTACGGCAGCCCCCTTAATTAAGCGTCCCCTGGCACCTCCAGATACCTCCAGTCCTCAGGCGACCTTAAGAAGTTTTGTGGATAATGTCAACAAAACGCATCAACTGTGGATGGAGTCTTATGACCGATATATGAAAGACCCCGAACTGTTCCCTTCGTCCTCACTTCGCGAGCAATTCAAACAGGCAAAAATTTTTTTTAACCGAGCCAAGAATTGTCTAAATTTAAGTGAGATGCCCTCGCGCCTGAAAAGCGATACGGGAACCGAAGGAGTTATCCTGCTTAAGGAGATTCTCGATCGAATTGAGTTGCCGCCTTATACTGATATTCCCGATGCTGAAGCTGTCGCCACCGACAAAAAATTTTCTCGCTGGACGCTTCCCTATACAGAAATCGATATCGTTAAAGTTGAGTCGGGACCGAGAGCCGGAGAATTTCTCTTCTCGACTGAGACGGTAGCTCGCCTTGACGAATTCTACCAGAAGGTAAAAAATCTTCCCTATAAACCCGGCGCTACAGAAGGATTTTACCAATTCTATATCTCTACCCCTGGCAGGATAAACGTACTGCTTCCCTTCAAATTGGTTCAGGGTTGGCCTAGTTGGTTGAATGCCGTTTATTGGCAGCAGACCCTATGGCAGTGGATTGGTTTAGGCATTTCCTTGCTGATTGCTGCCTGGATTTCCTACAGCAGCTTTCGCTGGAACTGGCGTCGAGTTGCGGCGCTCGAACCTCCACGGCGAACCTGGTTAATGCTGCTCCCTCCCATAATTACCTTTGCGAGTGTGCTGGCGGTCAGCCATTTTCTCGACCAGTGGCTCAATATTACTGGAGAGCTACTCCTGATTTTATTAACCATTATGGGAATCATCTTGTGGGTACTGATAGCGCTAACAATCTTTCTCTTGGGTAACGCTCTGGCAGAGACCATTATTATTTCCCCCAGAATTGAACCTCGGGGTCTAAATGCCAGCGCGATCAGGTCATTATTCCATCTGTTGGGTTTGGCCATTGGTACAATTATCTTAGTTGTGGGAATTGAGCGCGTGGGGATTTCCTTGATTCCGATTCTGGCAGGTGTGGGAATCGGAGGTTTGGCACTGGCACTGGCAGCTAGACCGACCCTAGAAAACATTATTGCCGGAGTGATCTTATTAGCCGATCGACCTGTGAAAGTGGGCGAGCGTTGCCGCTTCGGAGATCAAGAAGGAGATATAGTCGAGATTGGTCTGCGCTCAACGCGCATTCTCGCACTGAGTGGTTATTTAATTTCAATGCCTAATTCTAAATTCTCCGAATTACAATTGACCAACAAGAGCCGAAGCGAGCGCATTCTCATCAGGCAGATTGTCCAGCTGCGCTACGAGACGACTCCCGAGCAACTGCGGTTTGTGCTGGGCAAATTACGGGAAATGATCCTAGCCCACCCCAGGCTGATTGAGAAACGAGCGCGAGTCAGATTAGTGAAATACGGTAATTACTCCCTTGATGTGGAAATTTACGTCTATGTAGATACAGGTGACAGGGAGGAGTTTCGGGGAATTCAGGAGGATGTTCTACTGCGAGTTATAGATATCGTCAAGACAGCGGGGACAGGCTTCGCCTTTCCCTCCCAGACGACTTATCTCTCCCGAGATAGCGGCTTGGATAGCGAACGCAGTCGCGCTGCTGAAGCGGAGGTTCAGGCTTGGCGTTCAAAGGGCTTGCTTCCCTTCCCCCAGTTTTCTCCCGAGCAGCGCGATCGACTCCGCGATACTCTAAATTTTCCACCAGAAGGCTCGCCAAATGAGCAGAAAGCTTCAGACAACGGGAACAAAGACCAAGAGAAGTAGCTCTCAGAGAAGGGTTGATGAGGCAACTATCCATCCAGAAACATTGATGCCGATCGCAGGGAAAGGCCAATGACCTAACCAATCTGGAATAGAAGGCTGAGTTGATATTATTTACCGAGAAGAGACGCTGGGTTCCTTTTTGCTCAGAAAAACTCTCTCAAGCATCGATACTATTCTTCGATATTGTGATTAAGCTCTGTAAACTCTTCTTGACTCCTTAAATAACTCTGAATACGATCGAGTTAAAGGAGTTATCAATTCTGATTTGAGGAGAAGCAATACATGGCTGATCAAAAAAGACAAAATTTAGATGCCCATGCCGTTCCTTTCTTCGCTCGCTACCTAGAAGGACAACTAGAGGAATTGTCTGAGGAAGAAGCAGAAGCCGTAGGTGGCGGATATTTCTCGATAAGCAAAAAACATCCATTTTCTTGTTACGTGACCAAAAAATATCCATCTGATTGTGATGAAGGGCCCATTGCTGTCACTCTGAAATTTCCCTCTGACTGGGAAGAGGGGTGTTGGCAACCCCATAGCCCTTACTCTCGAAGATCCCGTTAACGATAATGATTGAAGACTAAATGAGCAGTTCCCGCGATGTGGTTTTATTAGTCACTCACAGTGGCGATTACTTTACCGTGGATAGAGTAGCAGCAGCACTATCGAGACGGGGCGCAACTCCGTTTCGACTCAATACCGACGAATTTCCCTTAGTAGTACAACTTACAGCGAAAATTAGTAACTCCAGACTTGGTTACCGCATTAACTACGGCAATTGCTCCATTAGCACCGAGCAAGTGCAAGCAGTTTGGATGCGCCGAATCTGGGAACCAAAACTGAGCAAAGATTTAGCCGTGCATTTCCGTAATGCATGCATTAGAGAATCACAAACAATGCTGAATAACTTTTTCGATAGTCTTAGGGAAGTTCTTTGGGTAGATAATTTGCCAAGGATAAGAGAAGCAGAAAACAAAATGCGTCAGTTAAGGGTAGCCACAGAAGTAGGTATTCCTATTCCTCGAACTCTGATTACTAACGATCCGCAACAAGTGCAGGATTTTTTTGAAGAGTTAGAAGGCAAAATGGTGACCAAGCTCTTAACACCCATCTCCTACGGGATGGAAAGCTCTCTTTTGTTCTTTTACACCAGTTCAGTCAAAGAAGAAGATCTTCGAGAGGCTGAAACGCTTTGCTACAGTCCCCAGGTCTTCCAGGAAGAAATTCCCAAACTGCGAGAGTTGCGAATCATTTTTGTCGATGGCAATCTATTTGTGGGAGCATTAGATGCATCTCGCTATCAAGCTAAAACTATGGATTGGCGGCGTGCTAAACCAGAGGAATGTCCTTGGCAACCAGCCTTACTTCCTAGGGAGTTGGCCGCTAAAATCGAGCAATTAATGGCCAAATTGGGGTTAACTTATGGAGCGCTCGATTGGATCGAGAAACCAGATGGAGAATACGTTTTCCTTGAGGTTAACCCCTGCGGTGAATGGGGAATGCTGGAACGAGATTTGGGCTATCCGATTTCCCAAGCACTAGCCGACGCCCTACTATCTTAACTTTGAAAATCAAATAACTTTTAACTTCTGACTCAGAGCGTAGCGATATGACCGTTCTCCTGATTACCCATAGCCAAGATAATGAAAGTATCACCTTAGTCAAGAAAGCAATTCAAGAACGAGGTGGAGAAATTTTTCGCTTGGACACAGATCGATTTCCTACTGAAATCAGCCTAGATATTTACTACGGTAAAGAAACAGAGCGCTTAATTCTCACTGGCGAGTCTGAAAAGTTAGATCTAAGTGAAGTATCCGCAGTTTGGTATCGACGCCTTCACATCGGAGGACGCATTCCCGCCACTATGGACAGCCAACTCAGACAAGCTTCTCTTGGGGAATCTCGGGCTACTGTTTTAGGAGCGATCGCTAGTCTCCAAGGATTCCACCTCGACCCGATGGCGAATATTGAGCGAGCCAAGCACAAACAACTCCAGCTACAAGTGGCGCGGAAACTAGGTTTAGCCATTCCTCGCACCCTAACTACTAACAATCGAGAGGCGGTAGTTGCATTTGCCCAAGAATGTGAAGGAAAAGTGCTAACTAAAATGCTTTCTTCCTTTGCTATATACGATGAGAACGGACAGGAAACAGTAGTCTTTACTAATCCTGTCAAACCCGAAGATTTAGAGGAATTAGAGGGTTTGCGCTTTTGTCCGATGACTTTTCAGGAGCAAATTCCCAAGCTACTGGAGTTGCGAGCCACGATTGTAGGTAAGCAAGTATTTACTGCTGCAATTGACTCCCAACAATTACCAAAAGCCCGTTACGATTGGCGGCGTCAAGGAATTGCCTTGCTCGACAAGTGGAAACCCTATCAACTGCCTCAAGAGCTGGAAAATAAGCTGCTGGCGCTGATGGATTATTTCGGCTTGAACTACGGAGCTATAGACCTGATTTTAACCCCTGATGGTCAGCATATTTTTCTAGAAATTAACCCGGTGGGGGAGTTTTTTTGGCTAGAAAGGTGTCCTGGCTTGCCCATTTCTCAGGCAATTGCCGAGATTTTGCTCGGTAATTCCGATTGTTAGGGTACTCTCTTAAGGTTAAATATCGCTCTTATTTCCTGTTTCCTGAGAAGAAACGGTTTCCTCCTTTATGGTTAGAAAAGCTCGATTAATATAAAGAAAAAAATAGATATTAAACTCTGTAAACTCTGCTTGACTCTGTAAATGACTCTGAATATGATTAATTTAAAGGAATTATCAATTCTGATTTAAAGAAAAAAAAGGGTTCAAACAGCCAAGATTAATTGGCGAGCCAATCTAAAACCTAAATCTTTTTTTCATAAGCATTCCAGGCATTAGAAACCCAAATAAATTTACAGATGCTAGGAAACTTCTGTTAACTAAGCTTTTGCCTGTAAGTGAGATAAACTCATCCCAGTCAACCAAGTCAATGAGGGGCGATCGCTTCACACAGAGGACGATCCGCCAAGACAATCCCTTGTCAGAGGTGAGAAACCTATATCGACCATAATATCCGAAATTGTGGGTCAAGTACATAGATCTCATCAGATCCGGAGAGGCATCTAATTGGAACCCAAAGGTTGACCTGCTCTGTGTCCTGCCATCTTTTAGCCCCGTCGAACTGACATGGTTTAACACCCTTGAGCAAACTCTTTTCTAATTAATCTAAGTTGCTAGGTAAGTGTTCAGAAAAAATCTTTTAGGCGCACAAATATTCTCAAAAGCTAGGTTGACTGAAAGCAGTCTGCTTCGAGGAGGTGAAAACGATGAAGAAGAAACAATGGAAAAAGGAACTAGCTAAAATAACAGTGTGGTTAGCCGCTGAGATTTTACTCAACTTCTTGGGACTCGATGACCTAGCAGACTACAGTGAATTTATTTTTGAGCGTAATGCGATTGTATTTCTTGGCTGATCGATCGGCAAGATACATTAACCACACAGAGGAAAAACTCCGGTTGATTGTTTTTTTTGGCTTTAAGCTTCATTATTGTTTAGGATTATACGGACTAGGAGATGACTCTGGGACTTCAAAATTGATATTTTTGATTGGTTGGCCGCCCCGACAATTAACTGCTCTTTCATAGGGCTCGGTACTTACAGGATAAATATTTCCAGCAACATAGCGAAACACGCGCAGCAAATAATGGCCAGTAGGGATTTGGGAAAAATCATACGTGCCAGTTGTTTCTGTATTCATTAATACTTGACGGGTATTGGGCTCGACCAGAATAATGCAAAAAGAACGACCTTCAGTACCAGATATTTCTCCAGAAAGCGGACAAGCAGATACTTGCAAAGAATTTGCTTGTCCAACAACTATGATGGAAGTTAGGAAAATAAAAATTTTTCGGTGTAATTTTATTATGTTCATCTTAAACCTCCGGATAGCGTCACCTAATACCAGTTATCGGAAATAGCTAGAGACTTAGGTTAAGTGATGGTGGTAGATGTGGGGTGCAACTATGCTTGACCCACAACTCCTGAACCCTTTACAGGATAGGGGAGATGAGGTAGAAGGGGAGGTCTGGGGAGTTAAGACAAAGTCGCTATTTTCTCACAAATTAAGTAATCGCCAAAAGTGAATAACGAAATTTCGCTATTTGCTCTCTCTCGTGAGCTACTATAATGCCTCTCCCCACCCTGCAAGACTTCTGAGACTTATGGGTAATGAATAGATGGGGTACAGGGATAATAAGGGTTTCGAGTTTTTCACTTCTGATAATAGAGTGTTGTATATCCCCAGTTATTTTTGAGAATTGGGATAAGATCTAACACCTAGTCACAACCTCTAATTAACCTTCTACCCTCTGCCTTCTTTTTAATTATTTTGCATGTTTTAGATTTCTCTCAGAATAATAAATTTCTAAGAGACAGATTTATCCGGTTTTGTCAAATATCCTTATCCTTTATCCTGTATTGTTTGATGAATTGGGGATGAGCAACCAAAAATTTATAGGGGTACCCCATTTGGGAAAATATAGTGTTCAATTATGTCTTGAAGTCCTAAGATTCTCCTGAGGAAGTTTGATAAATCTGCAAAAATGGTATGCTCCCAATTTATGATAAATATTTAGTCCCAATTCTTGGGCAAACAATTCGTTGACTAGGATCTTTTTTAAAAGTAGAGTATTCATTATAGATTCATTGAAATATTCCTCCGATATGCTTAAAAATTTACTTTAATTAAAAGTAGTTTTAATCTACTTTTAATTAATCTTATGCCTAGGGTGTTGACTTTGAACCCTTTGTTTGAAGGTGTAAATTATCGACCTGCCTTCTGCCTTCCAAGGGGAAAGCTTTGCTCAAGATAGAAAAATAATGAACTCCCTGAACTTTGGGGTGATACCGGGCGGCAGTCTAGCTGTATTGAGTTGCAAGTAATACAGCTAGGCGAAAAGCAAAAAAGTTTTTTATCCTGACGTTCCTCACTATAAATATAACTATATTGAATATCTTTAATACATCTTTTTTATCTTTCTTAAAGTTCAATAAAAGTTGAAATAAATTTAACTAAATTTGTCAATTTTATTGATTGCTTATTCATTAAAAAACTTCTGGCAGAAGTCGGAAGGATAGGGTATTAAAACTCTCCCGTTAATTGCTAAAAGTAATTACATCACGAATATTGACTAAATTAAACTTATTTAAACAATTGTAATCAATTTCTTGTCTAGTTTAACGATAAAGAGTAATAATTTATTTTAGAGCTGAGTAAATTACCAAACAATTTACTAAAAAATTTTCAAATACTTCCTAGAACGAAATCTGATTTATTCCACTTACAAAGAAAAGAAATTTACCTAATTTCAATATCTATAAACTTAGTTCTAGGATAATCGAATCAGTTTTCTGAAAAAAGTGTGTTCTAAGTTCTAAAGACTTTGCTTTTTATTCATTGATACTTAAGTTTCTTGATTTGTAAGCGATCGCTCAAGAGTATGCTCTAGCGGTTTTCATTTGAATAAAGTACAGTCTAATAC
>JBFRWL010000357.1:0-6121 GCA_051439565.1 Prochloraceae cyanobacterium | reverse complement strand
GTATAGTTGATTGTTTTCAGTTACTATTGAGGTAAAAAAGATGAAGGTTAATGTTCTGCTTGAAATTCCTGATCGTCAAGAAAGCGCCTTTTCCTTATTTGATGCACGAGTGGAATCCGTAAGTGAATCATTCAATGCTTCCGAGCAGTTAGTACAGAACTTGTCTGGGTACAGCCTTGAAGTGTTAGGAGATTTTACTCCTGTTCCTATGTTTAGCAGCGAAAGGGAAGAACCCGCAGCTCTATTAGATCGCTTTTCTGCATTTAGCACAGTGAACGAGAGTCCTGATACTGTTTCATCTACTACTGTTGTTGCCTGCAATGTTGAATCTTCAAGACTACAAGATCTCATATCTGACCACCAGGAGATCAAGGTGTGGCAGAATTCAAAACTGACGTTGTTAGATGGCTGCAATTGTGATGTTTCTGAACTCACTGAATTTGGCACTCACCCTCTAGATTTTGCCAGTTCTAGAGGTGGAACTGATTGCAGACCGTTCAGACCTGGTGTCAGTATTGATGTGATCCGAGAGCTACTTGCCGTGGAAAGGATCTGGAGAGATGGCTTCCGAGGGCAAAATATGGTTGTCGGCATCATTGATGAAGGTGTGAACGGCCAAGTTTATCCAGTTGTAGGGGGATTCTCCCAATCAAATAGTGTCAGACCAGGCACTGCTGACATTACGAGTCATGGGTCAATGTGTGCAGCGGATATTTTAATCGCAGCTCCAGCAGTCAAGCTCTATGACTATCCATTTCTAGGTGTGCCAGACTCTGGGGGGGCTCTCCGCATGTTTCAAGCTGTGCTAGAGCAAAGAAGAAAAGACGGTACCCCTCACATCACAAATAATAGCTATGGTTTTACGGGGGTTCCGCCCCGGCAACTTTTCCCTGGTCATGAGATTTTTGACCTCAATCATCCATTACATCGGAAGGTAAGGGAAGTGGTTGCTTCTGGAGCACCAGCGTTCTTTGCTGCTGGAAATTGTGGTGAGTCTTGTCCCAGTGGTGCCTGTCATCCCAGTGGAATTGGTTCTGGCAAGTCTATTCATGCCTCTAACAGTCTGGCGGAAGTAATTACTGTCGCAGCAGTGAATAGTCGGCATGAACGCATTGGTTATTCATCTCAAGGACCTGGTATGTTTGAGACTGGGAAACCTGATGTAGCTGCCTATTCTCATATCTTCGGCAATTTTGGATCAGGTCGTCCTGGTGGTCTTGCCCAACCTTTCGATAATGGTACATCTGCCGCAACACCTGTCGCTGCTGGAGTTGGTGCACTGTTAATGAGTGCAATACCTGGTTTGACACCTGATAAAATTAAAGCAGCATTAGTGCAAACAGCGATCGACATCGGTGCACCAGGCTTTGATCAAAATACGGGTCACGGTGTGATCAATGCAGCTGCGGCCTATGCGTTGCTGTTACGGGGATAACTAACCGATTATATCCTGATCGCTCTTCTGTCACTCTGGGAATCCCAAAATCGCTGAATCACATGTTAGGAAATGGATTAAGCTTATTGGAAATCTCCAAGAATGATAGAAGAGCCTTATAGAGGTCATGTAATAAACTGAGAGGTTATGGAATATGAGATGGCTCGTTACAATTAAAAAGCAGCCTAATTTACAACAGTTAGATCGCGATCTGTCTAACATCGGTTGTCAACGAATTACTGATAACCCTCCGATTTCATTAGGTGAGGACGAACTAGTTATTGAGGTTGAAGCGTCTGAAACCTTGCTCGAACAGTTTAATCAAGGTGTCAAGAGTGATCAGAATAAGGACATACAAACAGAGATCACACAGATTAATCCATGCTCTAAGCTGCACTTGTACTAAGAGGGTACATAAGAGATAGTGCGACCTGGACATTGTTTGAAGACAGGACAAAAAACGACAAAGTATTAGTGTTGTTTAGAAGCCAGCACGCCATAAGGGCCGCTGGAGTGTCACTTATCAACTCTCTGCCAATTCATAATATCCCAAGTGCGCATATCCCAAGGAGTCAATTCATAGCCCGTAATATCATTACTAAAAGCCACAACATTAGCACGATGAACTAGCGGAATACCGACAACTTCATTAACTAATAAATCATTCATTTTTCTAAAAAGTTCTTCTCTTTTTTGGGCATCTAATTCTTGATTTGATTGTTGCCATAAATTGTCATACTTATCATTACAGTAACGACCACGATTACTACATTGCCAATTGTTAGCTTTTTGGGGAATTGACTCACAAAGATAAAATTGCATATAAGATCCTGGATCGGGATTGGTATTGCCAGTAGTAAACATTTGCAAATCGGCATAAAAACGTTCTACCGTATCCTCACTACTGGGATCGCTAGAAAAATACACACTAGCATCAATACTTTTTAACTCAACTTCTATGCCTAAATATTTTAAATTCTGTTTAATAATTGCCTGGGTTTTCTGGCGTAAAGGATTCACCGAAGTTTGAAAAACCACTGACATTTCGACCCCATTTTTATCTCTAATACCATTGTCATTAGTATCTTGCCATCCTGCTTCATCTAACAATTGAACAGCAAGATCGGGGTTATATTCATAACTCGTATTCGGGGAAACATATTGTTGGGGAGCTACTAAAAAATTAGCTGTTGCTTGACCCGTGACTCCGTATAATTGTTGGGCAATCGTATCACGATCAATGGCATAAGTTAGAGCTTGACGCACTTTGCGATCGCTGAAGAAAGGATGGGGAAACTGAATACTGGAACGTTCTCCATCAGCTGTTGCCTTATTCGGATCAGTATGATTAATTACTAATCTTTCCATCAAAGCGCCAAAATTATTAATAACCTTTCCTTTTCCAGTCGCTTCTAATTCTTCTAAGATCTTGGCTTCTACTTGAAGATTATAGGCAAAATCAGCATCGGCGGTTTGTAATACAGCTCTGGCGGCAGATGTCGCATCACCACCGCCTTTGAGTTCTATTTTCTCGAAACCTAGTTGGGCGACTTCTCGAAATTCTGGATTAGGCTCATAAATAACCGTATCTCCTGGTTTAAACTCCACCACTCGATATGCTCCTGTGCCAATAGGTTGCAGATTAGCAGGGGCTTCACGAGAATTAGCGCCATTATAGTTTTGGTACCTATGTTCAGGTAGAATCATCCCCTCTGAGCCGACGAACACTAAATACCAAGCAGGATTCACCGTTTTAAAATTGACTTTAACTGTATAGTCATCGATCGCCTCTACACTAGATACAATCTCATAAACCCCTCCAGAAACCGAAGCAACTTGGGGATTAGTCACAAAATTATAGGTAAAAATGACATCCCGAGCCGTAAAAGGCTGACCATCAGACCATTTGATATTTTGTTTCAGTTTCCAGGTAACAGACTTGCCATCGGCGGCAACTCCGCCATTGTCTCGGCTGGGAATTTCTGCTGCGAGGAAAGGTACTAATTGACCATCATTATTAAAACTAGCCAAAGGCTCTAGAGTAATCCGACTTGCTTCCCAATCCTTAAAACCTGTAGACAGATGGGGGTTAAGAATCGTTGGTGCTTGCCAATATAATAGTTTGAGACTATTAATATTTTTATTTGTTGGCTTACTGCGATCGCCGCAAGCAGTTACTAGAGAAGTAAAAAAAAGAGATAAACTAAGAGCTAAAAATTTGTTCACTAATATTCAGACAGAAATTCGACTAATGGTTGTGAAATCCAATTTAAACCTACAGTTAACTGATGTTTGAGCGTAGGTAAGCGATAAAGATAAATTAGACGACGGGCAATATAGGCTAGAGGACCATCCAATTGTAAACCCATACCAGTTAAAGAGGCACTATCGACACCTAATGCCATCATTTCGCCTAAGGCTTGATAGCGGAAGGGTAACAGCGGTTTCTGATTAATTTGCGCCCAAATATTCCAAGCACAATAGTCAGATTGTTGAAAGGCGACTTGAGCCGTTGCGGGAAGAATATTACCCTCCTCATCTCGGCATTCGGCAATATCTCCTAAAGCATAGACATCATCGTGATTTAAAACTTGCAGGGTATTATTAATCTTTAGCAATCCGCGATCGCTTTTTTCTAGGTTCAGTTGTTCCGTAAGAGTTGAAACCTGATTTCCCACCGTCCAGAGAACTAAGTCTACAGGAATTGTATCGACTTGTGCTTTATAAACCAGATCGATTTCTTCAGCCCCAACTTTTGCCACTTCCGTCTCTAAATCTAACCAAACTTGACGCTCTTCTAAAGCTTTGATTGCCGTTTCCCGATTAAAATCAGTTGCCCGATCTAAAATCTGAGTGCCACGATCTATAATCCGAACTCTTCCCTTGTCTCCTAAGCGATCTGCGATTTTACAAGCTAATTCCACTCCACTGTAACCACCACCGACAATGGCTACCCGGATTTTATCTCGGTGAGATTCTTCCAACAGTCGCAGTTTTTCAATAACACGATAGGCATCTTGGAGACTGCGGAAAGGAATGGCATTTGCGATCGCACCAGGAACTATATTTAACGGTGTTTTTCCCCCGGTAGAGAGCACTAATTTGTCATAATTGATAGTTGAGGAGTTATCTACTGTGAGATTTTTATTCTCAATATCAATATTAGTCACCGCTCCTTGACGGAATATTATTCCTGTATGGGCTAAAACTTCCTCAAAGGGTGGTGCAATTTCCCAACTTTGGATTTCTTCGGTGATTAACTCATATAGTAGCGGAGAAAATAAAAAGCGATCGCCTTTATCGATCAAAGTTATTTCTGGTTGCTCTGCTATTTCCCAAGGTAACTCATGAAGGTGTAAGGCTGTATACAAGCCACCAAAGCCACCTCCGACAATACAGATTCTTTGTTTTTTAGCCATTTTATTTATAGATTATGGAGTGGGGGAGATTTCTTTAGTGACACCCATTATTCATCATAATGAAATTGATCGGCGATCTCTAGAGCGTTGATTCAAGAATTTATCAGCGATCGCTTTAATCAGTCGACGCAGATATTTTATTACCTAATAGTAACGTTCTATGTTATTCTTGTTTAGGTAAACAGCGAGGGCGATTAGCTCAGCGGTAGAGCGCCTGCCTTACAAGCAGGACGTCACTGGTTCAAATCCAGTATCGCCCATTTAATATAAAATACTTGGTATTCCTCAGTGTGTGACTGTACAGTAACTAATTATTTGTCATCGGTAACAAATTAGTGTCTTTTTAACAAATAAAATGACGTTTAACAAATTATATGTCTCAAGACTTACTTTTATTTTGTTAGATGACAAAAGCCTATATTGATTCTAACTTCTTTATCGCTAATGAAGTATATAAAAATGTGGGGCGATACTGGATTTGCTTTCATGTTCTGTTTTCAAGAAAATCCTTCTTGCTCGAAGGTGATTCAGTAACCACTACGATAGTAGACCCATACCCTTATTCCTGGGAGCGCACCTTATTCCTACTAATCCAATTAGTAGCAGCATCAGGGCGAGCAGTTACTAGGGTCAGAAAGCAAGATTATTTTTAACAATAACCAAACTAACCCACATTTTTCGTAGTACAGGGGTTTGATAGAACATGAACTACGGCGCGAAGATTAAACTTTAAACTTTACTTCTTCCCAACTTCCTCAGCGTCAATCCATCTCAATTGTCAAAATAGGTTGTGACAGTTTAACTGAAGTATTTTCTGCTTCTATATATCTTTCAATCCATCTCAATTGTCAAAATAGGTTGTGACGTCGCGGCGGATTGGGGCTACCTGGTCAGAAGCCGCGCTTTCAATCCATCTCAATTGTCAAAATAGGTTGTGACAGCGGGAAGCCAGAAGCTTTGTATAGAAGTAATTTTGGTAATCACTTGCGCGGAACAGAAGCAAAAAGTTCATCTCAGCGACAGTCTTCAAAAAAACTTTAGTAAAAAAATAGCCACAATCTTTATCTATCAACGGTTTCAAGACTTGCGCGGTACAACTTTGAAAAAAAGCCAATTTTGAAAGCCTCAAACCAAGAGTGAGAGAGGATTTCCCCTTGATCGGGGATGATTCAGTAGCCACTACAGCAGTAGACCCGCGCCCTTTTTGCTGGGAGT
The DNA here is from genome assembly GCA_051439565.1 of Prochloraceae cyanobacterium. Taxonomy (GTDB): domain Bacteria; phylum Cyanobacteriota; class Cyanobacteriia; order Cyanobacteriales; family JBFRWL01; genus JBFRWL01. Next base: position 52 of record JBFRWL010000357.1, on the reverse strand, counting down.
GCGCCTTATTCCCGTCTGAAGACGGCAGCATCAGGGTGAACAGCTACTAGGG
>JBFRWL010000356.1:0-7759 GCA_051439565.1 Prochloraceae cyanobacterium | reverse complement strand
GTGTATAAGAGACAGACCCTCCATTCATAAGCCATTTGAGACAAATAAAAATCAAACTGTTGCTCGATATTTATTGCCTCTTCTCCCTGATCTGGAGCCTGATTATTTTTTCGGACTGATTCTGGTTCGTAGATATAGCGCAACCCTAGATGTTCCGCTATTTTGTCGAAAATAACCTCTTCTCGCAAGGGTTTGCGTACAAAGTCATCGCAACCTGCTGAGAGAACGAGGGTTCGCTCTTCTTCAAAAGCACTAGCAGTGAGGGCAATAATAGCAGTCGTCTGACCTAAGATGGTGGATTTAATTCTTTTGGTTGCTTCATAGCCATCCATTTCTGGCATGCGCATATCCATCCAGATTAGATGAGGCCGCCAACTTTGCCACATTTCAATTGCTTCTAGACCGTTGGTAGCTTCCCGGACAGCAAAACCTACTCTTGTCAGAAGTTTGACCAGCAAAAGACGGCTTTCAGGGCGATCGTCCACTGCTAGGATACGATACTCGGATTGACCTGGAGCTAAACCAATGACTTTGTGAGTTGGTTGGATGGTTTGAATCTCGCTGGCATCAGCTAGGCTAATCTGAATGTTAAAGGAAAACAGACTGCCGCGATCGATAATACTGCTAACGCCGATCTTTCCGCCCATCAGTTGCACGAATTTTTGAGAGATAGGTAAACCCAATCCCGTTCCTTGATAAGATGTTCGACCTGTTTGGGTTTGTCCAAAGGCTTCAAATAATTTATCTAGCTCTTCTAGGGCAATACCTGCACCAGTGTCTTCTACTTCAAACTGCAAAAAAGTATGAGGGACGAGGTTTTGGTCATCGGCGATTTCTTCTTTTCTCTGTTCTATTACTACCCGTAAAATTACTTGACCTCGTGCAGTAAATTTGATCGCATTACTGAGGAGGTTAATTAAAACTTGACGTAACTTACCTTCATCAGTTTTTACGTATTGAGGTACATCTGAGGTTCGTTCAAAGATCAACTGTAAGCCTTTAGCATCTGCTTTGAGACGAAACATCTCTTCGAGACTATCTAGCAGGTGATAAAGATCGAAACCGATTTGATTGAAGGTAGTTCTTCCTGCTTCAATTTTAGACATTTCTAGAATGTCGTTAATTAATTCGAGTAGATGTTCGCCACTGCAATTGATAATGCTCAAGTATTGCTTTTGTTCCTTACTCAGAGAGGACTCCCGACTCATCACTTGACTAAATCCCAGGATCGCATTTAGAGGGGTACGCAGTTCGTGACTCATGCTGGCGAGAAATTCACTTTTAGCGCGGTTAGCTTCATCTGCTGCTTCTTTGGCTTCTTTGAGTGCTGCTTCTGCTTCGTGTCTGGCTTGGGCGATCGCCATAAACTCCCCTACCATTTTCAGTAAGCTGATGTCTTCTTCCGTCCAAACTTTAGGTGAGATAACGGTGTCGAACCATAGATAGCCGATCGCTTTTTCTCCTTTGATCATGGGGACGATCAGCACGGACTGAACTCCAAGACGTTGGAGAAATGCCTTTTCAGATGATGCTTCTGACGGTAAAGCTGCCACGCAACAGATGTGAAGAGGTTTGCCCAATAGTAGTTGTGTTTGTAACCAGGGGAAACTTGCGATATTTATTTCCTGACACTTTTCAACGCAGGTCTCGATTTTATTGTTGCACCATTTATAAGTGGTCTTCCATTTACTAGGATCTTCGCAGTAGGAGATAATATAGCTGCGATCGCTTTCGGTAAACTCGCCGATCGCTTCTAGAGCCAATTTGATGGCAGTATTTAAATCTTGGTCGAGCAACTGACTGGAAATAAAACTAAGCAAAGTATCTTTATCTGCTTTTTTGCGTAGCGTCTCTTCTGCCAGTTGTCGCTCTAGTTCTGCTCCTGCTCTTGCTGCGAAAATTTTTAAAATCAATTCTTTGCGTAGTGCCTTATCTATAGGTTTAACATCTAAAACTGCCAGATATCCTAGTACATTTCCGCCAGAGTCCACTAGCGGAATGTCTAAATAGCTATCTCGCTCTAATTTAGCTAAATCTAGATCTTTTTCCAATAAGGCTTGCCTGCACCAAGAATAGTTGTCGTGCGCGTGATCGGCTAGATTGTACTCGAAGTTTTCACCCCAGCTATCTCCTTGCCAAAATGCTAGGACGCGCATTCTCGTTTTTGACGAGTTAGCAAAGCAAGTAAACAGTGCGTAGCGGACTTGTAGCACTCTAGCTAGATAGCGGGTGCAAGAACGAAAGAATTCTCTCCCAGTACAAGATGCCGTCCCTTCAACAATTAATCTCAGTGCTTCTTCTCTCTGCTTGGGATCGCTGATATCTGTATGAGAGCCTACCATGCGCACTACATTATCTTGCTCATCCCATAGTGCTTGACCCCTAGCTAAAATCCACTTGTAACTCCCATTTTTACACTGCACCCGATGCTCGCTGATAAAGTTGGGAGTTTTCTTAGTAAAATGATCCTGAATCAGGTTCATGACCCCGCCTAAGTCATCGGGATGTACGCGCTTAATCCATTCGTCATAGTGGTTTTTTAGTTCCCAGTTTTCATAACCTAACATTTGCTTCCAGCGAGGCGAGAGGAAGGCTTCATTAGTTTTAACATTCCAGTCCCAGATGCCATCATTGTTACCCCGCAGCACTAATTGCCAGCGTTCTTCACTTTGTCTTAATTCTTCTTCTGTACGCTGGCGCTCCTTAATTTTCTGTTCCAGTTGTCGATTTTTCTCTTCTAATTCCTGGGTACGAATTTTAACTAATTGTTCTAGATTTTGACTACAATTAGATGAATTTGCCGAGATTTTTACTAGTTCTTGGCGACTGATATCTGCAGCTATTTTGTCATTGTAATATCTCAGACCTGAAATTATAGTTGTTAATAGTCTTTGCTCTGTTATTTCAGCCTTTATTTTATAATCATCTATATCGTATTCTAAAATCCAGGAAGTTTCCGGATATTCTTGCGATCGATCTGTAAGTAAAATTATTCTTACTAATTGATTTTGCAGTTCTTTCCGAATATATTCAACTATTTCTAAACCTGCCTGTTTGCCCTCTAGCAGCCAATCCAGTAAAATTACTTTAGTGTCGGGGTTATTTTTAATTAATTGTTTTGCTTGTCTTATCGAATAAGCTGAAGTGATTTTTATTGACTTTTTTTCACGAGAAAATTTTTCTAGAGCTAATTTAGTAACTTGGTGGAGTTTAATTTCTCTAGCCACCACCATAATTTTGTCATGATTAGTATAGTAAGAAACTACCTCTTTTGATGGCTCTGATTCACTAAAAAACAGCTTTTTACTATACATAGATGAATTTTTTATATTAACCATCTTGATTTCTCCAAAGGTTAGTGCGACTCAACCCGATCGGTTTAGGGCTGGAGTATGTCAAGGCTGTATTTAACTTTGTAGTTTTGTAGAAATAAAGGACAATATCTGTTTATCTAAGATTTATTTTCGGGCAATGTGAAAAGCGGAGATATACGAAAGCTCAAGGCTGCCTCCAAAGTCTCGCTCTATTCTATCTCTCAATGCTGAAAATAAGGTATCTTTGGTTTGTGATTCTAACTTGAGGTAAGGGGAGTAGGTGTTCAAAAGTGTTAAATATCGATCGACACTGTAAGTTACTTCAGAGGTAACTTGTCCGCATCTCAAGTCTTTGAATTGCCCCGAATCGATGACCATCTCTCCTAATCCTCTCAAGATTTTTTCCTGAGTTTCTCTGTCTTCATAGGTGTCAAGAGCTGGAGCGTGTACTTGATAGACTTCAGATAAGCTTTGATACACTTCGTAACAGGGCTGAAGTTGTTTGTTCCACAATAAAATCAGGTAGCCTTTCTCTTTTAGGGCATTTGCTGCTTTGATATATGCCACTTCCGGCGAGATCCAATGCCAAGAAGTCGCCGCTAAAACAGCATCAAATTTCCCAACTTCTACGGTCCACTCCTCAAAAGACCTGTTCTCAATCTCTACATGGGGATAGGGTTGACAATTGTCTTGGGCTAACTGGAAAAAATCTGGGTTTGGTTCTAAGCAGACCAGAGAAGAACCTAATTGAGCGAAAGCTATCGTTGCAGTTGCCGGACCGCATCCCACTTCCAGAATTTTCGAGTCGATCGATAGTTGAGCAATCTCTACAACTTGCTGAATCAGTTCCTGAGGATAGCGAGGTCTTGCCCGATCGTAAGCTTTAGCTGCTGGAGAATACCAATTTTTGCGCTCTTCTAGGTCTGTGCTAGAGTAGCTAATTATTGTTTGTTTGAGGTCCTTCATAGCAGTTTTCACTAGGATAGAAGACAGAGTGAGTTGCTTTTAGGTCTTGGTGAGCGCGGGATGGGTAAAGATAGGAGCAAGAGGGTGAGAGTAACAGAAGGTTTCATTCTGAGTAAATCATGATTCTTTATATATTTTCCTTTAGCACGACTCTCAATTCATAGAATAATAAACAAACAATAAGTCGATAATTTGTGACTAGGTTATATCCCTAGGATAAACATACCAACCTTTGATTTAAGGAGAGAGTGTTGATTACCACTAGTTCTTTGAAAACCACTCAATCAGAAGAAATTTTTGCTGCAGCGCAAAAGCTAATGCCTGGTGGTGTCAGTTCCCCAGTGCGGGCATTTAAATCCGTAGGCGGACAACCAATCGTTTTCGATCGAGTTAGAGGCGCTTATATCTGGGATGTGGATGGCAATCAATACATTGACTATGTAGGCACTTGGGGACCAGCAATTTGCGGTCACGCTCATCCTGAAGTGATAGCAGCCCTGCAGGAAGCTTTGGAAAAAGGCACCAGTTTTGGCGCGCCTTCACTGCAAGAAAATATCCTAGCCGAAATGGTGATTGAGGCAGTTCCCAGTATTGAACTGGTGCGCTTTGTCAATTCTGGCACCGAAGCTTGCATGTCCGTACTGCGCCTAATGCGTGCCTACACCCAGCGGGACAAGGTGATTAAATTTGAAGGATGCTACCACGGTCATGCCGATATGTTCCTAGTTAAGGCAGGTTCCGGGGTTGCTACCCTGGGGTTGCCTGATTCACCGGGCGTACCTAAATCAACCACTACCAATACCCTAACCGCTCCCTATAACGATCTAGAAGCGGTTAAAGCCCTGTTTGAGGAAAATCCCGACCAAATCGCTGGAGTTATTCTGGAACCAGTGGTCGGTAATTCTGGGTTTGTTACTCCCGATGCAGGTTTCTTAGAAGGTTTGCGGGAAATAACTCAGGACAATGGAGCTTTGTTAGTATTTGACGAGGTAATGACAGGTTTTCGCATTGCCGATGGTGGCGCTCAAGAAAAGTTTGGCGTGACTCCCGATTTAACGACTTTGGGCAAAGTAATCGGCGGTGGCTTACCTGTAGGAGCCTATGGAGGACGTAAAGATATTATGTCTATGGTTGCTCCGGCTGGTCCCATGTATCAAGCAGGAACGCTTTCGGGCAATCCTCTGGCGATGACTGCTGGAATTAAAACTCTAGAGTTACTACAAAAACCAGGTACTTACGAGCAACTCGATCGCATTACGAAAAAGCTGGCTGATGGACTGCTCACCATTGCTACAGAAACTGGTCACGAAGTCTGTGGCGGTCAAATTAGCGCTATGTTTGGTATGTTCTTTACATCGGGACCAGTGCGCAACTACGAAGACGCGAAAAAATCCGATCTACCTAAGTTCGGACGCTTCCACCGGGGTATGTTAGAAAAAGGGATCTATCTTGCTCCTTCACAGTTTGAAGCTGGATTTACTTCTCTAGCTCACACTGAGGAAGATATCGATCTAACTCTAGAAAAAGCCAGGGAAGTACTTTCGAGTCTCTAAATTGGCTCTACCGACCTACCAACTTAAAGCGGGACTCGCTGGTTTAGACTAGGTCTTAGGTATTAGGTCTTAGGTCTTAGGTGATGCGGTCTTGGGGAAAAATTTACCTAATACCTAATACCTTCTCCCCGCCAACATGTCCCAGCTTAAGTAGATCGCCTCAATTGGCATGGAAGCTAGAGGGCAGATTTATTGATTTCGATTAAGCTTAAGGCAAATAAGGTAAAACTGGAGAGAGAACCAATACCGAAGGCGAGCGATCGCCCTAGGGGAATATTCAAGATATAAAAAATTGAATAGAACAAGCGGGCGAGCAAAAAGGCAATTGTTGCTCCTCCTGCTAGCACTGAGCTTACACCTGTCCCGTAGGCCATCAGTGCAGCAGCAGCATATATAATTAAAGCCTCAAAGGAATTTTGATGAGCCCAAGTTGCCCTTTGAGCATAAGCAGGCAACTTATCAAACATAGCTTTGGGTGCTTTGACATCGTATCCAACTTGGAAGCGACCCCAACCAACCACTAAAAAGGGCAGATAAACTAATACTACTGCCCCTACTATCGAATAGAGTAGAATCGCACTAACCGAGGTATTCATCAACTAATCAAAATAAAACAGGGTAACTAATTTGCATTGTTCTTCTGCTTCTTGGCAAGTTTGTAGCAGCGTATGACTGTCGTGAAAGGCAAAGCAAATAAGTTGCTGACAGCGAGAAACTATCTCTCGATTGCACAAAGTACTTGCTTCTGCTAGAGATAGGCGATCGTTTTCTGGGTTTTCTACCAAATGGATCACTGTTTCTAATTGCTTCTGTGACTCCCTTGGTTGACGTTTGAGACTTTGGGGTAAAATCACTGTCAACAGATTGGAATCGGCGCGCATAGCCCCTTTTATAGCTGCTGAATTGGTACCTGTTGCCCCAGAAGTTACCAGGTGATTACCCCCCAGCACTAAAGCATAGCTCATCATCTCAATCAATTGCTGATGGGTAATGGGAACGTGACGCGAACCTAGCAAAGCAATCCGCTTGGAACCAGTTTGCTGAATTGCCGCCAGTTCTTGCGCTAATGTATCTAGTTTTGGTATGTTTACTGATTGACTCAAAGAATTTCTCTTTGTCTAAATGACCCAAGATATTTTAGCAAAACAAGCCTAGTTGCGCGATCTTTATCTTGAACTTTTTCTGCTCGCACTATTTTTGCCATCAATTTGCTTGTACCTATGTTACTATAAAACTCTGTACGGACGCATAGCTCAGTTGGTTAGAGTACTACGTTGACATCGTAGGGGTCACTGGTTCGAGTCCAGTTGCGTCCATTACTTTACAATTTGTCGCTCAATCGCCAAACTAGGTAATATGCTAACCAAATAAATTAGGCGATCGCCCTCCTACCTATTTAACTTCGGCAGAACCGATTAATCTTAGATATTCCTGCTCGGTAAACAGATTCAAAGTACTTTCCAAGCGGTCTACAAAGACAATACCATTGAGATGATCTAATTCATGCTGGAAAATTCTAGCGACGAAATCTTTAAGTTCTTGTCGATGTAGTTGGCCCTCTTGACTGGTGTACTCGACTTCGATCGCTTGATATCTAGGAACTAAACCTCTAATTCCAGGAATGCTCAAACAGCCTTCCCAATCTTTTACTATTTCACTTGAATGTGCTAAGATTGAGGGATTAATCATAGCCGTGGGCTCCATCAACGGTGCGTTGGGATAGCGGGAGTTAGGACGAGAAGCAACAATAAACAAGCGATAAGATTGAGAAACTTGAGGTGCGGCAATACCAACTCCACTAACCGATGCAGCAGTAGCTATTAGCGAGTCGATTAGCGTTAGGATGGGCCCATCGTTAGGATTTGATACAGGTTTATCAACATGTCGCAAAAAATGAGTAACAAACAGAGCAAAATATAAAAATTA
>JBFRWL010000355.1:0-5884 GCA_051439565.1 Prochloraceae cyanobacterium | reverse complement strand
CATTTACCTCTCTCCACGGTTTTTCTTAGCTGTTGCTGCCAGTTATGGCGATCAATTGAGACTTTATGTTGACATAAAAGACAATTTAGATCTTTTTTCTATTGTTATACTGCCCATCTTGCTGAGCGTAGAATTGTTACCTGATTTAGCAGTCGCAAAATTTTATTTGACTCTTGCTCTAACATCCATTCACCTTCGACAAAAGGAGCCATATTGTCTGGAACATTAGTTGGTATTTTTTTAATCGTTGGATCGAGCCATTCCATTGCGCCTAATTTGTCAACGGCTAACCCTAAAATAGTTTCTTGCTCCTCAACGGCAATCACAGGAATTTCCTGCCTTTCTATATTCAGCACGTCTGAATCTCCCAAAAACTGACCGAGATCGGCAACCCAGATTATTTGCCCTCGTAGATTTATTGTTCCCAACAATAAAGGAGAAGCGTTAGGAATTGCCGTGATTCGATCAGGGATCTGATGCATTACTTCTCTAATTCCCGCAGCTGAAAGCGCAAATTCATCGCCAGAAGGTAAATAAAATCTTAAGTAAAGTTCGCCTACAGGGCTTTCTAATCTTTGTATATCTGTGGAGATATCCTGACCGTTTCCGGTGAAAAAATCTGGATTAGTTACCATGACCTCTTTCCCTTGTCTAACTTGACTTACTCTATGCTGTGAGCAGGAGCTAATGATATTATTTTGAATTCTGCCCACTTTTACTTAATTTATGTAAAAAAAATCGCTAGCTAACCCTTAAAAATACTCAATTACAACTCCAAATTAATTTTATTTTTTATCCTCTAAGTAGCTGCCTGACAGTTCCAATTAACTCTATTGGCTCAAAAGGTTTGGCAATGTAGGCATCAGCCCCCTGCTTCATCCCCCAATAGCGGTCAAATTCTTCGCCTTTGGAAGAACACATAACTACTGGTACGTCCTTGGTTTTAGGGTCAGACTTGAGACGGCGGCAAACCTCATAGCCATTCATTCGGGGCATGACCATATCCAAGACTACTATATCGGGGCTGTTTTCCTGGATATGTTTTAGTGCTTCAACTCCATCACAAGCAACTTTAACATTTAACCCACTTTCTTGGAGTAGCTCCGTGATCATCTGTCTCTGTGCTAAGCTATCTTCGACAACTAAAACTTTGCTCATAATTTACTACCTGATTTGTCCTTGGGTGATGCCGATGACCACCCTCCTGAAAACCTGAAGCTAAACCTCTAATAACTCTAATATTTAAGGTATCTCTTATGTTTACTTTTGCGCTTAACTACTACTAACTCTGTGTTCTTGACATTTCCTTTTCCTCTTCTACATACTATTGCCCAGTTTAATTGTAGCTATAGTTGTTCGTTATCCAACTTTTGCACTTAGACACTGGTGGAATTATTTTAGTGAAGTGTTGATTATGGTTGATTACCATAGTGTAGTATGTGATCGTACTAGACTATGACTTAGTTACTGAAGCACTCCCAGGGATTCTAACCTAATGTAGGAACTTAAGATAAGCAGCTTTGGGGGACAACGGAAAGCCCGAAATTATATTTAGGTAAATTTAACTAGTACTTACTCGATAAATGAAGAGTAAGTATAGTCTAATCTACTCCCAAAAGAAGCCTTAAAACAAGACAATTGCGGGAAGCCATAAACTGCTTTATTATGCTATAAATTAAGCACCTAGGTAATGTTTCTAAGGCTACCCCATTGCTAAGCAAGTGCGGAGAGTAAGCAATTTATCTACTTTCCTCAATAGAGGTTTATCCTTATCTAGATCTGGGTGCTTCACCGCTCAAGTATGCCAGGGAAGTTGTTTCAGGAGTCATCCTAAACTTAATCTGTAGATGTGCTAGTTGGAGGTGTTTTAGCAGGAATTATCTCTCCCACACTAGAGGCATTGGTAGCCTTGAGCAGAAACTTACTGGGAATCCCTTGGCGATTCAAGGTAAGCAGTGCTATCAACAATTAAGATCAACAATTAAGCAAAAGTTTTGTCAAGCCTTAGGAAGAAGCATTAAGAGGACCATTAGCGTGCTATATTTTGCAGAAGTAAAACAGACTAAAGGTTTTATAGGTGGCTTAAAAACCGAACTCAAACTCCTAGCTTGTCAAGGCAACGACCAAAACTGGAGTATTTTGCCCAAAGAAACCACAATCGTTGCTGAAGAAGCAAATAACTTTGGAGATGGTGCTTTAGTAGTTGTTAACTTAAATGAAAATCAGGAAATTAAGGGAAAAATCGAGCCAGCAGCAGGTAAAGTAGTTAACATCCTGCAAAGTTTCTCTCGTTTGTTAAGTAAGTCGAAAGACCAAGAACAAGAGATGGACCAGTGGCGACAATCTCTAACAATTCAACTGGAGGAACTGAGCCGCCGGGAGATGGAGCTGCAAGAGCGTCTCGAAGTTGGTTTTCCTGTTGATTTGTCAGAGGAGTTCCAGGAAAAAATAAATATCGTCAAAGCGGCATTTGACAATCAGCAAGCGAACTTAGATAATCGCCAAGAGCAGCTAGAGCAACAACGAACAGCTTTAGGTCAAAGGCAGGAAGAGGTTAATCGGCAGGGTGAAGAACTTAAGAGTTACCAAGCTCGATGGCAGCAATCTGCTGGAGCTGTTGAAGAAGCTAAAATACAGCTCCAGGTAAAACAAAATCTTCTCAAGAGCAAGCACGAGTCACTGGAACTGTTAAATTTAGAGCTGCGAACTAAAGAAGAACTGCGGGAGAGAATTTCCCGCTTGGCGATCGAGTCAGGAAATGTTGAACTCGAACAGAAGATTGATATTAACGCACTAGAAAGTATGCCCTTGGGAGAGTTGCAGGAAATTGTCAATAAACTCAAGAAGGAATTGGAAAAGATAGTACGTTTTGTCAACGAACAGGAAGAAGAATTAACTTTGCAATGTCAGACCATTCAGGAATTAGAAGATCGAGTGCATGCGGCTAGCGAGTACGATCGCCTCAGTCTGGAACAAGAGCTAGCTGAAGAGCAAGAAAGAAAAGAGTTTTTGGATAAGACTTTAGTCGGTCAGCGCCGCACTCTTCGGGAGCGACAAGAAATTTTCAAGCAACATATGCGTATTTTGGAGCGTCGGCAAGGGATAATTAGCAGTGATTGGGAAGATCAAGTGATTAACCTCAAACCGATTCTCAATCAGTTAAAAAATCAGCAGAATAATCTCCAACACAAACGAGTAGAATTAGAAGCAGAAATTAAGCAGATACAACAGAGCTTCGAACAGGCTCAAAAGACTGTCGAACAACAAGAAGGGGAATTAGAGGCCAAGAAAAAGGAACTGCAAGAGCAAGAAGAAAACTGGCAACAAGCACGAATTTTCTTAGCACAACTTCAGTCCCAAATAAAAATTTATGAAGAAACTTTACAACCACTGCAAGCTGAGTTGAATGAAGCCCGAGAGAAGTTTGAGGCACTCGAGCAATTGTTCGACCAAACTTAAGCGAATGTTTAAAGACAACTGCAACGAGCAAGCCATGTTGATTTAGTTGAGTCTAAATTTGATTAACTCGCCTTGAACTTCGGCGATCGCTCCTCCAGCTAAGGAAGAAGTACGAGTTCGGTTGGGAGCGTTAATTAAGTAAGTAACTGCTTCAATTGACTCAAAGTTAGGAGCTTTGCTCAAGAGTTGTTGTAAAAACTGGCGCACAACTCGTCGTTGTAAGGCAAGGGGAAAGCGGCACAAACAGAAGCGATTTAATGCCATTTGGTCAGAGGCGATCGCCTGTTGTAATGCTTTTTGGGCGCAATCTTCTAGGTATTCTACGTCAGCCCTTAACAATTCCGCAGTTTGAGCTAATGCTGTTTCTACTCGTGGGTTGAAATGAGTTTGGAGATAGGGGATTAATTCAGCACGGATGCGGTTGCGAGCATATTTAATATTTTCATTAGCAGCATCTTCCCAGATTGGCAATTGGAATTGTTGGCAAAACTGCAAAGTTTGGGCGCGGGAGAACTGCAAAAGAGGGCGTACTAGCTGAATTTGTGGCGTGAGGGCGCGTTTCCAAGTCAAAGCACCTATGCCATCAGCGCCAGCACCGCGAACTAAATTGTAAAGGAGAGTTTCGGCGCGATCGCTTTTGGTGTGACCCGTGACTATATCTTGAAACCCTTCTTCAGAGGCAATCTCCACTAAAGCTTGATAGCGCCACTCCCTAGCGGCGGCCTCAGTCTCCTTCATTTGCTCTGCTACCTTGAGATAGAAGGGCAGTTCCCAAGACCGAGCAATTTCTCGAACGCGATCGGCAATACCAGCATCTGACGACCAGCGATGATCGCAGTGGGCGATCGCCAGGTGCCATTCCCATTTTGGTTGTAAATCTAGTAGCAGCTTGCTCAAGCACAGAGAATCTTGTCCGCCAGATACTGCTACCAACAAACGCCGATGTTTTCCTAGCAGTTGTCTTTGACGTAGTGTTTTGTGCAACTCGGCATGGAAAGGAGTCCAAATCATCGATTAGTTTTGAAAAGGCAGAGGGCAGAGGGCAGATGGAGAAGATAAGCAGGAAAAATGCTGATATAAGCTGCACCCTCTACACTTTCCTCTCCCTCTCAATTGATGATTGCTCTTGATGAGTGAATCGATGCTCTAGTGCGAGACTCAGACCTTTTCTCCCTCTGGTAGTCGAAGGCTAGTACCTCTGCTAGAAGGTTTACCTTCTGCCTCCTGCCCTCTACCTGTTTTGTTGAAACTTCCCGCTCTTGCTTCTAAGTAGAAACAACTAGCAAGTTTAGAAAAACCAGCCGTAGGAATGCAGTCCTTTACCCAAGAGATTAACCCCCAGATAGCAAATCCACACTACTACAAAACCAGTAGCTGCTAGAATTGCAGGCTTTCGTCCTTGCCAACCGCGAGTAATGCGGGCGTGGAGATAGGCAGCAAAAACTAACCAGGTAATCAGCGCCCAGGTTTCTTTAGGATCCCAACTCCAGTAAGAACCCCAAGCTTCATTTGCCCAGACAGCACCAGCAATAATGCCAATTGTCAGTAGGGGAAATCCTAATCCAATGACGCGATAGCTAATATTGTCTAGAGTATCGGCAAGGCTGAGTAGTTGGGGTGAAAGGGTTGGAGTGGTAGCAACGGTTTTTGGACTCTCAGTTTCAGTAGTGACCAAATTGAGTACGGCTGTGCTGACAGCGCCATTAGTATTGGCGGTACTAGAAGCAGCTACAGCAGAATTGTTATTAGTCGTGTCTGAAGGAGGAGTTGAAGCAAAAGATTTTTCGAGGGCTTGTGAGTTTTGAGAATTATTGCGATAGGCACCAGTACCAACAGAACTACCTCGGAGTTCAACTTTTTGAGTACGAGTAACTATTAAGAAGGCGATCGCCAGCACTGAACCGACCATTAAGGTAGCGTAGCTGAGCATCATCACGCTGACGTGCATCATTAACCAGTTAGATTTGAGCGCTGGGACTAGAGGAGCAGAGGTTTGCATTTCTGCGGGTAGGGAGAGAGCAGCAAAAGCTGTAATTCCCAGGGCTACAGGGCTAGTAACTACGCCAACTAAGCGGCTGCGGCTCATTCTCTCAGCAATCAGATGAATGGCGGTTATTCCCCAAGTGAGGAAAAATAAAGATTCGTAGAGATTGCTTAAAGGAAAATAGCCTGCTTCTAGCCAGCGTGCTCCCAGTAGAGCTGCTATAGTCATGTTGGCGATCGCCATTCCTGCTGTTCCTAAAGCTGAAAGATAGGGGATGCTTGGAAAGGCTGCACCTCCCCAGTAAATCAGCATGGTTAGAAACAGAACTAAAAATGACGCGTTATCGAGTTTGTTCTGGAGTGCAACCAGATCCATATTCCTGTCTCTTGGGATATTTTGTAATGTCTTTGTCCATTAAGTCAGTAATTTAGCATAAAATGC
>JBFRWL010000354.1:0-4878 GCA_051439565.1 Prochloraceae cyanobacterium | reverse complement strand
GCCTTAAGGAATTCAATTATGTCATTAATTCATTGGGATAAGTCTGTACTTTCGTTTCACCTTAAAGAAATTGTTGAAGATGGTGGTGGCAACAATCCTCTGGCATTAGCAGGATTAAGTGCGATCGCAATAAGCTCCATTGTGATACCAGCAGTAACGAAATTAGGGAGACCTATTTTAAAAGCAGCAATTAAAAATAGTCTATCTGTTAATTCAAACAGTACAGTATTCTCCCCAACTTCTTCAAACACCGAATTAACTAAAATTTGGCAGAAAGCAGCGGTCTCAACAAGTTCCTCCGTTTCGAGCTACGCTAGCCAGAACAGGAGCAATTAGTTTTTGGCGTTTAAAATACTGGTGTAGCATAATAGTTAACTATTAGTTTGTTGAGTATCATTACTAGTAGTAACTGTATTCATTGAATCTGATACCAGAGTAATTTTTTTCGCTTGTTCGGCTACTGCCTCAGCTTTCGCTTCAGCAACAATATCACCAATTGCCTCTCCAGTTTCGGCAATCGCACCTTTAGTCTTTTCATATAAGGTAACGCTTCCTTTGATCACTGTTTTAGCTAAAGGTTTAATTAGAGGTAATACTGCGGGGGCTAAAACTACTACACCCATGCCAAGGGCTAAAGTCTGCATGGGATGAGTTTTATAAGCATTTTGAACTTGCATAAGTAGAGGGTTTTTAGCTAGTTGCATTTTGTTAGCTAGTTGCATTTTGTTAGACATAAGGGGCATTTCTCCTAAAATTGATTGGTCTGGTTACTGGAAAAACCAGTAATTTCGTTCCTCTAACTGATGTTGTGCTAGGGGGCGAAGACTGTTAAGTCCAGCAGCGATTGCTGAACCGTTGTGAATCACTGTGGCAATAAGAGGATTCAGTCCAGTGGTGGCAGCCAAAGCCAAAGCCATTAAATTAGGTGCTACTACTAGCATCGTATTTTGTTCAATGAGATTTTGGGTTTCTCTGGCAATATTGAGAGCTTGTAACAAACTGGCTAGATCGTTATCCATCAAAACCACATCTGCTATTTCTCTGGCAATATCAGAACCATTGGCAAAAGACACGGAAACATCAGCATAAGCTAGAGCAACTGAATCATTCAAGCCATCACCGACAAAGGCTACTGTTTTACCTGCTAACTTTAAATCACGAACAATTGCAGCTTTTTGTTCGGGAAAAGCTTGGGCATGAACTTGAGAGATGGGAATATTTAATTCCTCAGCCACTATATTAGCCGTTTGTTGGTTATCTCCTGTCAATAAATGAATTTCTTTCCCAGAGGCTTGGAGAGATTGAATTAACCCTGGACTTTCTGAGCGCAGGGGATCCGCATATTGAATTACCCCCTGAAACTGCCCATCACAAGCCACATAAATTAAGGATAACCAGGAGGAACTGGCAGATTTTTGTGACAAATCACAGATATCATGTAGGGGATAGCTTGTAGTGTCCAAGCTTTCTAAACTAATATTTTCTTGAGTTAAAAAGCGATCGCTTCCCACTAAAACTTCTTGATTTTCCACAGTAGCTCGAATACCCAACCCAACTTCATAATTCCATTCTTGACGACGGGGAATAGGGATATTTTGATTTTGAGCATAGTTATTAATTGCCTCTGCTACGGGGTGAGTAATTCTTTGTTCGGCAGCAGCAGCCAAAGCTAACATTTGTTCTGGGGACATTCTCCCTGGTACTGTTTGGACACCAACTACAGCTAACTGTCCTTGGGTTAAAGTTCCTGTTTTGTCAAAGACTACTGTATCCACTTCTGCTAACTGTTCAATGGTTCGTCCACTACGTACCAAAATACCGTGACGTGTGTTGTGGTTTAATGCCCCTAAAAATGCTGTAGGCATAGAAACACGAATACCTGTAACAAAATCCAAAGTCAGGATCGAGGCTGCCCTGGCTGGTTCTCTGGTAATGCCCAAGACTATGCCCGCTAAAGCCAGAGAAGGTAAAATCAATTTGTCTGCTAACTGGGCTGCATAATTTGCCATACGGGTATCGTGTACAGGAGCATTTTGCAGTAGCTCCATACTGGCAGCAGCACGAGTCTGGGTTCCGACTCTCTCAGCACGAATGTAAATCTGTCCCG
Source organism: Prochloraceae cyanobacterium (assembly GCA_051439565.1). Taxonomy (GTDB): domain Bacteria; phylum Cyanobacteriota; class Cyanobacteriia; order Cyanobacteriales; family JBFRWL01; genus JBFRWL01. The sequence continues at coordinate 2,771 of JBFRWL010000354.1, read as the reverse complement.
AATTTACCAAAGTCGAGGCATAAACCTTTGTTCCCATCTCGGCAACTATGGGCATTGATTCCCCTGTCAGTTGTTGTTGGTCAACCGTTGCTCGACCTTTAATAACTTTCCCATCTACAGGAATTTGTTCCCCAGGATAGACAATAACCGTTTCTCCTACCTGTACCAGATCGCTCTTGATTTGTATGGGTTGTTCTTCTCTAATTACCCAAGCAAAATGCCCAATAGCATCCAGAAGATCAGCAGTTTGAGTTTCTGTTGAACGAGCTGTGCGATCTCGTATAATATCTCCCAATTCGTGAAGGGTAATAACTAAAGCGGGAGTTACTAATTTTCCCTGTCCATAACTTAAACCCAAGGCTAATAAGTCTAAACAATCAATATTGATTTTGCGCTCAGACCAAAGACTCTGACTGGCTTTTTGGGCAATGGGCAAGGTCACGGCTAGTAAACTGGCAAGAGCCACTGGACGCAACCAAATTAAGCTACTTTGGTTACTTAACCAACTGACGATTGTGGTAAAGAGGGGTAATTTTAAGCTAGACCAGTTTTCTAATTCACTAGTTGGCTCAGGAGTTATTTCCTGGGAAGCTAACTTAGTTAAGGTTGCTTGTTGAATCAAACTCTTGAAGCGATCCGCTATTGCTGTGAGTGAATCCCCTGGACTGTAATAGGAGATCGCTACTGAGGCTGCAACTGAATTTACTCTGACTCTAATAATGCCAGATTGGGCTAATAAAAATTTTGAAAGACTACGGGCATAATCGGGATTCTCTTTTAAGTCAGTTAGACGCAATCTGATTCTACCTGGGATATGATGAGCCACAGAAATTAAAGGGGGATCCGCTTGGCTCTTTTTGATATCAGTTATGGGTAAGGAATTATTCAAATACTCAGTCCTTAATACTTGATTCTTTTTTTGTTGCTTTTGGCTATTTTTATTACTACTATTGCCTATTGCCTGTTGCCTTCCTCTCTACTAAGTCTCTTATTACTTTTAAGAATTGATCTAACATTAACCGCCACCTACCCACTTACCCAGATACTTGGTTTTCTTGTCGAACCCTGTTGATGATCCCCATCAAGCGCATTCCTAATTCCCAATCCGACAATCCCTGGTTGTTATAGTTAATGATGATTGAAGCTGCTGCATAATTAATCCGAACCCGATTGACATATTCATCAGTACTTAAGGCTTGTTGTAAACGTTTAGCAAAATCCCGGTCTAGAGATAACTGAGGCATTTTCAAGCGAACTCTTCCAGGTACGGCATGAGCGATCGCATACCCTTGAAGATCGACTTGGGATGCTTCTGTCTCTTCAGTGCTAACTCCAGTGCTTTGAGATACTTGAGATTTGCCTTCTTGTTTGAGTTTGGTAAATACTTGACGAGCTAAACTTGCCACCAATAGGTTTACTAACAAAGCATTTGCACCTCGTAGCTTAAACTGACTGGTAATGAATACACCAATCGCCACAGGAAGAATCGTTTCGATCTCCCCATGTTCTCTTAAAAATCCTCCAATTTGGGCTGTTGCATCTTCTGGAGCAAGATTAAGATTGGCAGTTGAGGTTGTAGATGTCATGGTCATTATTTCCTCCTATTTCTTAGATTAAGAAAAAAAGTATTTGGGGTAAACAAAAGTTTAAGAAAACTTATTGGCTCTAGCTACAACAATTGATCAGTGGTCAGAGTAGCCCTAAAGGATTCCTGAGCGGATCCTTTAGGACGGCGGAGTAATCTCTGACTTGGCTGCATATCCTGTGGGTTCTAAAGCTTGAATTAGAGACTCAACACTAGTCTCTGATTCGACAGGCAAGATCACTCTAACTCTTTTTTGTGACAAATTAACTTTGACTTGATTAACTCCTGAAAGTTTTTGTAATGCTTCCCTGACAGTTTGGGCGCACATATCACAGTGGAGATCCTCAACCAGTAATTGAATTTCTCTATTTGGCGATCGCTTAAAGAACCAATTCATAATTAATTTCCTTTCGCTCCTAGTGCTTTGTCAAGATTAATTTAAGGGATAAATGTAGCTAAATTTTCCCCCTTGTCTTTCTCAACTAGGGTTTTTGAGATTACTGAATTGGTGTTCTAGGAGGGTTAGGTTCATCCTCTGAGGTATTAGTGGTATGAATTTGAGCTTTTGTCGGAGATTTTTCGGTAAAATGGGGAGAATGAGCATTGTTGCCATCTACCCACTCATAAAATTCGATAGTATCAGGGTTGCAGGAAGTACAGCCATGACATTTATCGGTCATCGCCACCTTGCGTACCCGCCCTTTTTTAATTAACTTTGAGAGCATATGCCTCAGTGCGTCTCCATCTATATGAAAGTGCAATTCCATTTCTGCTAAAGAAACGCGATGATAATCAAGGACAAAGTCTTGTAGTTCTTTTAGGATCATTAGTTTATAAATGCTATACGTTCTTAGGTTATAAGTACTTACACACAATAAATTACACAGGTGAGATAGGGAATAGGGAATAGTGGTTAGATAACCTTGAAACTCTCATTCTTTCGTTAAAAAAATCATAACTCCGTCCGCGCAGCGCGGGCGACTCAAGCACTGGAATCAAGTTCCAGTGTCGCGCCCTTGACTACCGAAGTTCGAACTTCGAACTTCGAACTCACGTTACTCAAATAATCTTAAGTTATAGCTAATAGTTCTCATTTAACGATATCAGTAAAATACCCTAATAGACTTATGGTAGACATCGATATTAATGAAAGCTTAATATTATCTACCCTTCCCTTCACTTAGAT
>JBFRWL010000353.1:0-6796 GCA_051439565.1 Prochloraceae cyanobacterium | reverse complement strand
TTAGTCGGCATCGTAAGATGTGTATAATAGACAGAAGTAATTCAATTATACAAAGTAGTCGGACATAAATAAACAATACTATTGTGACAAGTATAAAGAGTCTCCATCTTTTGCTGTTCCCTTGTTTCCACAGTTAACTTTACTTTTGTCCGACTACTTATTAGCTATTTATTAGCGCGGAGATATTCTTCTAGTGCTTCAGAAGTGCCGATCAGTTCTCCGTCAATAAAGACTTGGGGAACTGTGGTAGCACCTGTTACAGCTTGCAGAGAACGAGTAGTAACGTCTTTACCTAAGACGATTTCTTCGTAATTTATGCCCTGTTTAGAGAGCAGTGCTTTAGCACGGGCGCAAAAAGGACAACCAACTTTAGTAAACAGAGAAACCAATTTTGGCTTGCTTGCTCGGGGATTGATATAGTTGAGCATGGTTTCTGCATCGGAAACTTCAAAAGGATCTCCCGGTGTTTCTGGTTCGATGAACATCTTGTCAATTACGCTATCCTTGACCAGCATCGAATAACGCCAGGAACGCTTGCCAAAACCTAGGTCTGATTTATCAACCAGCATCCCCATACCTTGGGTAAATTCGCCGTTACCATCGGGAATTAGAGTGACGTTTTCTGCTTCTTGATCCTTTGCCCACTCGTTCATCACAAAGGTATCATTGACAGAGACGCAAAGAATTTCATCTACACCATTTTCTTTGAAGGCTGGAGCTAATTGATTATAACCCGGTAGATGGGAAGAGGAACAAGTGGGAGTGAAAGCCCCAGGGAGAGAAAATACGACAACAGTTTTACCAGAAAAAAGTTCGTCGCTGGTGATATCAACCCACTGATTGTCGCGACGAACGCGGAAAGTAACTTCGGGAATTCTTTTTCCTTCACGGTTTGGCAGCATATTTTTGGCTCCTTTGCTAACTAAATCGTACTCATTACGAGTTCACTTAAATTAATCATACTCATAATGAGTATGAGTTGGCAAGTAAAAATCAGAAACAATACCATTTTTATCACCTGCTATTGCGATACTCTAAGAAAATCAAAGAAGATCGGGATTAATCTCAACCACCTAATCAAACTTAGTTTATGACTTTGCAACTGCGCGTTTACGTACCGGATCATCCTTTAATTAAGCATTGGTTAGCAGTAGCACGCGATCGAAATACTCCCAACGTGCTATTTAAGAGTGCCATGACGGAACTGGGACGCTGGTTAACTTACGAGGCTTGTCGTTACTGGCTACCTACAGAGGAAACTACCTTAGAGACTCCTCTTACTTCCTGTCCTGCAACGGTAATTAATCCCCAAATGCCCATGGCGGTGGTGCCAATTCTACGAGCTGGATTAGCATTATTAGATGGAGCTCAAACCTTGTTACCCTTGGCATCAATTTACCATTTAGGTTTGTCCCGCAATGAAGAAACTCTGCAAGCTAATTGTTATTTAAATACGCTACCAGAGAAGTTTGCGCCTCAGACCAGGGTATTAGTTTTAGAACCGATGCTAGCAACAGGCGGCTCAATTATGAAAGCGATGGCAGAATTGAGTGATCGGGGGGTAGATCCCGCACTAATGCGTATTATCTCAGTAGTTGCAGCGCCACCTGCGCTGAAAAAATTAAGCGAACAATATCCCAGCCTTAATGTTTACACGGCAATTATTGACGAAGGGCTTAATAGTCAGGGTTACATCGTACCTGGCTTAGGAGATGCAGGCGATCGCGCTTTCGGTACCTAGTGCAGCATGACACAAATAAGGAGCGCAACTAGCTTTTTGCTAGTAGGCAGTAGCAGCCAACAATAGTTAATCTAAAAAAGTGACCTGAAGTATTTTAAATAAAGGATAGAAATTATGACTCAGCGGGATGGTTTTACCGGAGGATTTATTGCCGGAGCTATTATCGGTAGTATGGTTGGAGGGGTTTTAGGAATAATCTTTACTTCTCGACGCGATCGCGGTACTTCTCAATTAGAGGACAAGTCTTTGCTTGAGCCTAATATAAGACCAAAAATTAGTACCGAAGAAAGTATTGAAGATGCTCGTCGCAGTTTAGAGGAGAAAATTGCTCAGTTGAATTTGGCTATTGACGACGTGCGCCAGCAACTAGGTTCAGTGAATAGCAACTCTCAGTAGATGGAGAAGTTTTTTAGAGAGGCGATCACCGAAGTCCGCCTACGGTAAGCGTGCAGCGGCACTTCCCGCGCCGCGCTCACGGATTCGAAGAGGGGGCGAAGCCTAGTGCGTCGAAGACTAGCGGATCTCTTCGAGATCGGCAGTGCAAAAATTGACTTATAAGCTCAACGCAATAGTACTAACGTTTTAATTCCCATTCCGTACTTCAGTTTGTAGTATTAACTTAGTATAGAAGCAGGTGTGTTGATCTTACTTGCAATAGAGTTGGTTGCAGATACGCCTTGATTAAACAACGCTGTTGCCAACATCACCCTTAAGAAATAAATTCTTTGATTGAGTTGCAAGTGACAAGAGGAACAACAAAAAACAAGCTCTAAAAGGAGTGAAATTACTCCGGGTTAGAAATTACTGCATTTTGCGATTATACTGGGGTCGATATCAAATTTGTGAGCGATCGCGTCGATAATTTTTTGTTCTTCTGGTGTAATTATCCCGTCCCACTGAGCTATTGCATAGCATCTTGTCAATAAGAGTAGGGCATAATTAGAGGATAATTGTTCTAGCAGCACCTCTAGAGGTTGAAGATTATCTAGATTAACAGCAACAGTTTTCACTGAGGAAGGTGATATTTTCTGTAGTATTGGCAAAATATCTGACCAAGATTTGTCGGGAAAACTAGCTAAAATCATATGCCCTAAAGCTCGATCGACAATTTTAGACTCAGCATAAGCAGATTGCCAATCTTTCTCTATTTCTATTTCCTGTTTCCAGTCAGAAAAAGGCTGGTACTGTATTTCATAAAAACGACTGGCAGTATAGCCCAAACTGTAAAAAATTAGAGCATTGGTAGAAGCGCCTACTATAGCTCCTATACCTGGGAATATTTCTAGGAAATTTAAGCTACTCTTGAGAAAATTGCCCCCTAAAGATAAACTAAAAATTGCTAAAATTTCCCCGCGACGATTAGGTTGTCTCAAATCTAAATTATAGGCAGCAGCAATTTCGTAAATCATTTCTGCTTGCAATTTAATTATTGCCACCAATTCTATACCCAATAAAGTCGTAGCAACAGGGGGAATAATATTGGTCACAAGCCCTATTTTACCAGCTTCTTGTGCTTTATCTACGATGAGGCAATGAGCAATGTTTCTTGGTTTTTCTAAGGGATATTGCTGTTGTAGTTTGCTTACTTTTGCTTCTACTTTTTCAACATCTACTTCTCCTAATAAACTCATCAACCAATCCACACCAAAAAAGTTTTTGATAGATTGCACTAAGGGGTTTTCTGAGATTGCTTCCATAGTGCTTCCGGTTAAATCTGTAGCTTGTTCGACTAATTTATGCGTTTCAAGAACGGCAGTTTGAAGCAAATATTGCACCATTTTTTATTCTTTATCTGAAAAAGTTTATATGTATTACAGCAGAAAATTTCCTGTTTTGACATCTATCTAACGTTTGATATTTTGGTGACACAGTTTAGATTGAACATAAATTCTTTACCTCTACCTGTTTCCGGTATTGCCCCATCAATCTGCACTTAATCTTTTATTTACCAACAGTTTCTGAAATGATGGAGCTTTAGAAGCTCAAGTTGTTACTGATTTTTATTTGGCTCACGATGTAGATGTTAGATTAGTGATGAAAATTTTGTATCAAGCAGCATATACTAGTCAATATACTCAACTAAAGCTTCCTATTGTCGTAACAATGGAGTAAACTCCTTGGACTACTCATTTTATGATTAAATCTTATCCAACTCAATTTAGGAGTGGACAAATATCCCAACAAATAAACTACTGAGTTCGACAGCGAGCGAAATAAATCATGAAATAGGGGTGGTGGAAGCCTTTTTTCCCATACGCTCTAGGAGATTTCATCAAACACAAATGCTGCGAAGTTGCAGAGGGCTAATTTCATCAAATGCTAAGCTTGTCAGTCTGCCCAAGCCAGTTTCCTTACTTATTGGGCTAACAATAACGTGGCTGGTCACAGTTCCAGCCCCAGTTCAAGCGCAGAAGTTACGGGTAGGGGTTGCTGGCTCTGCCCCATTTGTTATTAAAGATGGCGATGAATTCAAAGGCATCAGTCTGGACATCTGGAAAGAGATAGTACGAGACCAAGGATTCAACTATGAATTGATTGCACAACCTAGAGTTCAGAGTGGTATTGAAGCAGTCGCCAATGGCAACCTAGACGTACTCATTGGTCCAATAAGCATTACTCCTAAACGCCTGGAAATGATGAAGATTGAGTTTACTCAACCTATCTTTTTCGTTCAGATTGGGTTGGTGTTACCCAGCCAACCAGCGAGCCTCTGGAGCCGAGCTAAGCCCTTTTTTGGTCAAGCTGCCCTCTCCTCCGTATTGGGATTGTGCATCTTATTGTTCTTGGTTGGCAATCTTATCTGGCTAGCAGAGCGACACCAAAATTCTCAACAGTTTCCGCCCAAGTATCTCAGCGGGGTAGGTAATGGGATCTGGTTTGCGCTGGTGACCTTAACTACGGTGGGATATGGCGATCGCACTCCCGTTACCAAGGCAGGGCGATTGATTGCTGGCATCTGGATGTTGATCGCCTTACTAACTTTCTCCTCGATCACCGCTGGTCTGGCTTCAGCATTGACATTGTCCTTGTCTGAGTTGGCGGCACATGAAAGGTTCGCCAGTCCGAATGACCTCCAAGGGTCTAGGATAGCTGTGGTGTCTGGTACGAGTTCAGTCGAGTGGGGAGAATACTATCAGGCACAATTGCTAGAAACAGAAACCCTTAAAGAGGCGATCGAGCTAGTTGCATCGGGTCAAACCGAAGGTGCGATCTTCGATCGTCCGGCGCTGCAATACTATCTGAGCCAGCATCCCCAACTCAAATTGAAATTGGCTTCTTTTAGCCTTGGCACTGAAACCTACGGTTTCGTGCTGCCTCAAAACAACTCTTTAGAGCGAGATATAAATGTGGTTTTGCTGCAAATGCATCAACAGCAGCAGATGCGAGCGATTGCCGAGAAGTGGCTCAAGTCTAGTAATTCTAAGGAGCATGAGCGATAAAGTTTGTTGGAATTAGGGAGCGCGGGATTGAGGATGGGGAAATTCGCCCACTTCGTTAATTTGACAGTACTTATAAATCTTAGCTTTCTGTAATTATCGGAAAAAATGCTCGGAAAAATCTTACGACAGCGATATAAAATTATCAAGAAATTATCAGAAGGTGGGTTTGGTGAAACTTATATAGCCAAAGATCTAGACATTCCTGTAGAGCCTAAGCCCAAATGTGTAGTTAAACGAATTGAAATAATAGATGACGATCCTTATATTATTAAATTGTTAGAAAAAGAAGCACAAACTCTTTATAAACTCAGCAAACATTGCTCACAAATTCCCAAGCTATTAGCTTTCTTTTGGGAGAATCAAAATTTTTATTTGGTTCAAGAATTAGTTGAAGGTCGAGAGCTGAGCCAAGAAATTAATCCTCGAAAAAAATGGAGCGAAGCGAAAGTAATTCAGTTGGTGCGAGAAATTTTAGAGATCTTAGTTTACGTCCACGGTCATAAGATAATTCACGGCGATATCAAGCCGCAAAATATTATTAGAAGAAATGATAATTGTCTGATCTTAATCGATTTTGGTGCAGTTAGAGAAATCAGCACTTTCTCCCTAAAAGTGCCAGGGTTCAAGGGATTTGCCCGTCCTGTAGGTACTCTTGGTTATATGCCTAAAGAACAAGAACAATGCCAACCTAAATTGAGCAGTGATATTTATGCAGTAGGAGTAATGGCAATACAAGCTTTAACGGGAGTCCCACCTTGGGAATTTATTAAAGACAATGGTGGAGAAATAATTTGGCTCAATTTAGTGACTATTAGCGACTCTTTGGCCGGAATTTTAACTAAAATGGTGCGTTCTGATTTTAAAAAGCGCTATGCTAATGCAAGTGAAGCTTTGCAAGCTTTGAATGGAGCTTTCAAAAAAAAATAATCATTATTCTAACCTTGTTCTTATCGCACCTCTGCCTTCACATGGAAATAGTTAGTAGTTAGCAGGATTTCAGATCACATTGTGTTACTCAAAACTGCTAGATGTACGATCGCATCTCCTTGATTAACCAAAGGATTTTGAGTGTGCCCAATTACCAAACCCTTTAAACTAGAGCGAACTTTGACGTTGGTCTTGCCAAAAGCATCAGAAATAATTCCTAATTGCTGCTTCTTATCCACCGTTTCTCCTAAACTTACTTCTAAACGCAGAATGCCACTACGAGGTGCTCTCACCCATTTAGTTTGAGCAACTTCCACACAAGTAACTGCAGGCAAAGAAAAAGGCAGTGAATACATACCCAACACGGCCATTACTCGCAGAATACCTTCTACCCCCATTTCAATTGCAAGGCGATCGAATCTTAAAGCTTCTCCTGCTTCGTAGAGTAAAATCGGAATCCCGCGCGTAGTTGCTGCTTGACGCAGGGAACCGTCGCGAGTCGTGGAGTGTATGATTACAGGCGGACCAAAAGCTTGAGCACAGCGATAGGTTTCCTCGTCTTCAAGATTAGCGCGAACTTGGGGCAGATTAGTACGATGAACGGCAGCAGTATGCAAATCAATGCCGTGAGTGCTGTGAGTGACTATTTCCGTCATGAATAGGTGTGCCAAACGCGCAGCCAAAGAAC
>JBFRWL010000352.1:0-27377 GCA_051439565.1 Prochloraceae cyanobacterium | reverse complement strand
CCCAGGAAGCGGCTTCCTTTCGAGGTGGTCGTACTTCACAACTTCTTATTAATTTTAGAGAAACATTCTCTGCACTGACCCCAGCTAAATCTTGTAGGCGGGGGTCTCTTACGTTAAAGGTGAACAGGGAAGGAACGGGCGATTCTATTGTATGACCTAAATCCTTGGCAAAACGGTGACCGAGTGGATTACCTCCAGTAGCAATTAACAGGCGATCGCACTGTAAAATCTCTCCTGTTTTCAAGCGAATTTCAAACCCTTCCTCTAATCTGCTGACAGACTTGACAGAACAACCAAGACGCAGTTTAACTCCTGCCGTTTTAGCAGCTTTAAGCAAACAGTTGACAATTGTTTCCGAATTATCCGTCACTGGAAACATGCGTCCGTCTGCTTCGGTTTTTAAGCGCACGCCTTGCTCCGCAAACCAGACAACAGTATCTTGAGGTTGAAACCTACTAAAAGCACCCTGAAGTGCTTTGCCACCTCTAGGATAATTTTTGACTAACTCAGCAGGCTCGAAACAGTGATGAGTAACATTACATCTACCGCCACCAGAGATTCGTACCTTAGTTAAAGGTTTGCTTCCAGCCTCTAAGATAGTAACTCGTGCCTGGGGATGGGTGTTAGCAGAGGTAATTGCTCCGAAAAACCCTGCCGCACCACCGCCAATTACTACTACTCTAAGAATATTCGTCAAGAAATTACCTAAAAACAAATATTACTTACCGTACTTTATCTTAGAAGTAGTTTGGTAGAATTTTGCAAGTTAAAAACACAAGTTAAATTAAAAAGGGGTTAAAAGCTTGCCAGCAGGGGTGTACTAACTATGAGTAAGTTAGTAGTTCTTAACATAAATAGTGAATATAATCAAACTTTTTCGCTGACTCTCAAGATTGGGCAAGAAGGTCACTACTCAGAGACGGAAATCGCTGGTAGTTTGCCGTCAGCCAAGGAACTGGTCAGACAATATGAAGATTGGCAATCAATTTATCGCCGACTTGAATATTCTTTCCGACTGAAACACCGGCTGGATACTTCCTTCAAACTGAAACAACATGGAAAAATTAATCCGATAGAATCAGAAATAGAGAATTACATCGAACGGCAGATAGATGAGTGTCGCGATCGGGCAACAAGCTTAAAAAAGCAACTCAATGACTGGTTAGATTGTAGAGAGTTTCGCCAGATCAATAGACGATTGCGAGAACAATTAAATCCAGAGGAAAAGATTAGATTTTTAATTCGCACCGCCTCTAATGAGTTGAGAAAACTTCCCTGGCATCTTTGGGATTTTCTCGATCGCTATCCGTTTTCGGAAATTACTTTGGGTGCCCCAGAATATCAAAAAGCTACTGTATCTACAACTCCTGCCAACCAAGTGAAAATTTTGGCTATCTTCGGTTACAGCTCTGGGATTAATATCCTCAAAGATAAACAGGAGCTAATAAAAAAACTACCCAATGCCAAAATAACTGTTTTGGAGGAGCCGCAACCCGAACAGCTCAAAAGCAAACTCTGGCGAGAATCCTGGGATATACTCTTTTTTGCTGGTCACAGTCAAAGCGAAGCTCAAAGAGGTCGCATTAATATTAATCAGAGCGATAGCCTGACGATCGAAGAGATTAAGTCAGCAGTAAAAAAAGCAATTGAGAGGGGGCTACAGTTAGCTATTTTTAACTCCTGCGACGGCTTGGGATTAGCCTCTGAGTTAGAAAAGCTGCACATTCCGCAAATGATTGTCATGCGTGAACCCGTACCAGATGTAGTAGCGCAGCAATTTTTGCTCTATTTTCTGCCTATATTTGCCTCAGGAGCACCTTTGCATTTGGCAGTGCGATCGGCGCGAGAGATGTTACAAGATTTAGAATATGAATTTCCTTGTGTTAGTTGGCTGCCAGTAATTTGGCAAAATCCTGCCTTTATTCCACCTACTTGGTCGGATTTAGTGGGAAAACAATTGTCTCAGCTCAATCATTCTGCTGGCGATCGAAAGGAAGCAGAAGTTGCCTTAAATGGAAGCAAAACTGAGGACTTAAAATTAAGAAGTCCGATTCTAGCATCACAGACTCAATCTTTTGATTTTGTAACAACATCCCCAGTTCTTTCCCCTCAGTCTCCAGAAATTCAGCAAGTGTCCAAAAAGAAACCCGATCCCAAAATTAAACTAACTTTTATAGGAATTGGAACTTTAGCAATTGCTGCCTTATTGTTGTTAGGAGTTATTCGTTGGACAAAAACAACAACAACTTCTTCTTCCACTGCCTCGAAACGAGAAAGTTCCCCTCAAAACTCCCCGATAATTTCTCAACCCAAACGTTACTCTATTTTTCGGGAAATAGCTAATGTTCCTAATGGTACCTTCAGATATGGTGGTAGTACTACTTGGGCTGTGATTCGAAGAGAAGTAGACCCGGCGATCGCACATGTCTGGCCAGAGTTTAAGTTACTTTATGTGGAACATCCCACTATTCCTCCTAGTTCAGGTACAGGAGTAAAAATGCTTCTGAGCGAGGGATTAAGCATTGCCCAAACCTCTCGTCCCCTGAAACCGAAAGAGTATCGCAGCGCCGAAGACACAAGGTTTAAAATTAAGCAGATTCCTGTAGCTATTGATGGCATTGCCTTTGCAGTTAACCACAACTTGAAGATTCCTGGTTTGACGCTGGCTCAACTCAGAGATATTTACACGGGTAAAATTACCAATTGGCAACAAGTTGGCGGTCCTAACTTAGAAATCATCCCCTACTCTAAAGCTGCTCAAGTCAGCGGCACTGCTGAATTTTTTGTCAATCATATCTTAAATAAGGAAGAATTTGCCTCCAGGGTTACATTAGTGACCAACATAACCAATACTATTCGCAAGGTGGCTACTCAAAGGGGGGCAATTTTCTATGCTTCAGCGCCAGAGATTGTCCATCAGTGTAGCGTCAAACCCCTTGCCCTTGGTCGTACCTCCCAGGAGTTAATTCCACCTTACCAAGAGCCTCTCATCCCTCGGGAAAAATGTGGAGTCCAGCGCAATCAGCTCAATCAAACAGCCTTCCAGGATGCCAGTTATCCTCTGACTCGCAATCTTTACGTAATCGTCAAACAAAATGGTCTTGATGACGAACGTGCAGGGGAAATTTATGCTCAATTGCTGTTGAGCGATCAAGGACAGAAACTAATTGAGAAAGCTGGTTTTGTTCCCATCCATTAGAACACCGATTTAGTAATGCCAAATTAGGTGAGAGGGGGAGTGTGGGAAGATAGGGGAGACAAGGAAGACAAGAGGGATAGAATTAACACCCCAGACTCAAAAGCTATAAATGTGGTACAAACAACAAATAAATAATAAAACAGTCCCTAGTGATCGGGGTAAGAGCAGATAAAATAATTGAGGCTTGAAACTGTCACCCTAACGATCTATGCCCCGCCGCAACGATTTAAATAAAATATTACTTCTTGGTTCTGGTCCGATCGTCATTGGACAAGCTTGTGAATTTGACTATTCTGGGACGCAGGCTTGTAAAGCACTGCGGGAAGAGGGCTACACTGTAGTCTTAGTCAACTCGAATCCCGCCACGATTATGACCGATCCGGAAACGGCCGATCGCACCTATATTGAGCCGTTGACCCCGGAAACGATCGAAAAGGCGATCGCCAAAGAACGACCAGATGCCCTCTTACCGACTATGGGAGGGCAAACAGCCCTTAACGTGGCTGTAAAATTGGCCAAGAGTGGCGTATTAGATAAATACGGAGTAGAACTAATTGGGGCAAAATTACCAGCGATCGAAAAGGCAGAAGATCGTTTGTTATTTAAAGAAGCGATGAAGCGGATTGGCGTTCCGGTGTGTCCGTCAGGAATTGCTAACAATTTAGACGAAGCTAAAGCGATCGCCACAGAAATTGGCTCTTACCCCCTAATTATCCGCCCTGCCTTTACCCTGGGTGGTAGTGGCGGCGGAATCGCTTACAATCAGGAAGAATACGAACAAATAGCCAAATACGGTATCGATACTTCTCCGGTCTCGCAAATCCTGGTAGAAAAATCACTGTTGGGGTGGAAAGAATACGAACTAGAGGTGATGCGCGACTTAGCAGATAACGTGGTCATTATCTGTTCGATCGAAAATATCGATCCCATGGGGGTTCACACTGGTGATTCTATTACTGTAGCTCCCGCGCAAACTCTTACCGATAAAGAATATCAACGCCTGCGAGACTATTCTCAGACAATTATTCGGGAGATAGGAGTAGAAACTGGAGGGTCTAATATTCAGTTTGCCGTCAATCCTATCAATGGTGACGTAATTGTAATTGAGATGAACCCTCGCGTTTCTCGTTCCTCCGCACTAGCATCGAAAGCAACCGGGTTCCCGATCGCCAAGTTTGCCGCTAAATTGGCAGTAGGCTATACCCTCAATGAGATTGCCAATGACATCACCAAGAAAACGCCTGCTTCCTTTGAACCCACCATTGACTACGTAGTAACTAAAGTGCCTCGCTTTGCCTTTGAAAAGTTCCCCGGTACTGAAGCGACTCTAACTACTCAGATGAAGTCGGTAGGTGAAGCAATGGCAATTGGACGAACTTTTTACGAGTCTTTTCAGAAAGCTTTGCGTAGTCTGGAGATAGGTCGCTACGGTTTTGGCTGCGACAGACAAGAAACCCTGCCTTCTTTAGCCCAAGTTCGTTCTAGTTTGCGCACCCCCAATCCAGACCGAGTTTTTTCTCTGTATAATGCCTTAAAACTGGGGATGAAGGTGGAAGAAATTCACCAACTCACCGGCATCGATATCTGGTTTTTAGATAAAATGCAAGACTTGCTAGAAACTGAGAAGTTTCTCAAGCGCACTCCTTTGCAAGAGATAGATAAAGAACAGATGCGGTTTGTCAAGCAGCAGGGATTCAGCGATCGGCAAATTGCTTTCGCTACTAAAACCACAGAAGACGAAGTACGTGCCTACCGCAAGCAATTAGGAGTCTTGCCAGTTTATAAGTTGGTCGATACCTGCGCGGCTGAGTTTGAAGCTTTTACCCCCTACTACTACTCCAGCTACGAGGAGGGAGAATCAGAAATTAAAGCGTCTAGCAAGCGCAAAGCAATGATTCTCGGAGGCGGTCCCAACCGGATCGGACAGGGGATCGAGTTTGATTACTGTTGCTGTCACGCCTCCTTCTCTCTGAATGAAGATGGGTTCGAGACAATTATGGTCAACTCCAATCCAGAGACGGTTTCGACTGACTACGATACCAGCGATCGCCTTTATTTTGAACCCCTGACCAAAGAAGACGTTCTTAACATCATCGAAGTAGAAAATCCAGAAGGAATTATCGTTCAGTTTGGCGGTCAAACCCCCCTGAAGTTGGCTGTACCCTTACAGGAATATCTTTCCTCAGTCTCTCAGTCCCCCAGTTCCCCAGTCACAAAAATTTGGGGTACTTCTCCAGATTCGATCGATATTGCTGAGGATCGGGAACGGTTTGAGAAAATTCTGCGGGAATTGGAGATTAAACAACCTGCTAATGGCATCGCCCGCAGCTATGAAGAATCTTTGCAAATCTCTGGTCGTATTGGCTATCCTGTGGTAGTGCGTCCTTCCTACGTCTTAGGAGGGCGGGCAATGGAAATTGTCTACTCGGACGAAGATCTCGAACGCTACATGAACTTTGCAGTCGAGGTAGAACCAGAACGCCCAATCTTAATTGACAAGTTCCTAGAAAATGCTATTGAGGTCGATGTAGATGCTCTGAGCGATCGCACTGGTAAAGTAGTTATTGGCGGCATTATGGAACACATCGAACAAGCAGGAATTCATTCGGGAGATTCAGCCTGTTCTATTCCCCATACTTCTCTGCCCCAGAAGGCGTTAGAAACGATTCGCCAGTGGACGGTAAAGCTAGCCAATGCTTTGAAAGTAGAAGGGCTAATGAATATTCAGTATGCAGTTCAGGGAGAACAAGCATACATCCTCGAAGCTAATCCTCGCGCTTCTCGCACAGTTCCCTACGTATCTAAGGCAATTGGTCTGCCTTTGGCCAAAATAGCCTCTCGGATTATGGCTGGTCAAACCTTAGAGTCTCTAGGAGTTACCTGCGAACGCATTCCCAGGCATATTGCCGTTAAAGAAGCAGTATTGCCCTTTGATAAGTTCCATGGTACCGACACCCTATTGGGGCCAGAAATGCGCTCTACAGGCGAGGTAATGGGGATTGATACCGATTTTGGCAGGGCATTTGCCAAGGCGGAGTTGGCAGCAGGAGTGGATCTGTCTTTATCGGGAACGGTGTTTTTGTCGATGAGCGATCGCGACAAGACTGCGGTGGTACCAGTAGTTAAGGAATTAATCGATTTAGGTTTTAACATAGTAGCTACTGCTGGTACCCGTCAAGTTTTACAAGCAAACGGCATCAAAGATGTGGAGTTAGTACTAAAACTGCACGAAGGTCGCCCTCACGTGATCGACTGGATCAAAAATAAGCAAATTCAATTTATTATCAACACTCCTACTGGAGAAGAATCGCAAACAGATGCGCGACTGATCCGCCGCACAGCTTTAGATTACAAACTACCGATTATTACTACGATCGCAGGTGCTAAAGCAACGGTAGCAGCAATTCGTTCTTTGCAGTCTCAGCCTTTAGAGGTAAAAGCTTTGCAAGACTATCATCAGTGACATCCTACCCAACTAAATCGAAGATTAGAGGGGGTCTTTGAGTTACTTCTCTTGGAATGATATAGAAGATGCCAGTAGAACCTATGTTATTTGCTTTGTTAGAACGTAACATAATATGACATTCTGACTTCTGACTTCCTATCTGTAGCAATCATCGAGTGTCTAGCGGGTTTTTGGCTAACCCCTTAAGGATGCAAATCTCTTAGGAATCTCCGTCGCTTTCAGCGCGGAGAGTGTCAATCTGAAACGAAATTGGTATTAGAATAATTGCTAATACTATCATTGAGTAAAGTTTACGACTGATGACGAGCTGTCTTTACATCAGTACTACTGAAGCTAGAAGTGGTAAGGCTCTAGTCGCTTTAGGAATTATTGAGTTCATTCTCAGAAAAACTACGAAAGTCGGTTTCTTCAGACCTATTATTCGAGAAGCCCTCAAAGATAAAAAAGATGGAGACATCGATCTAATTCTGACCCACTTCGGCTTAGGACAACCCTATAAAAATTCTTTTGGTTTATCGGAAAAGCAAGTCGCCAAACTCATCGCTCAACACCGATATGATGAAGTACTTGAAAAAATTATTACTCAGTATAAGGCCTTAGAGAAGAGATGCGACTTTATTCTTTGTGAAGGCTCTGATTATTTGGGACAAGATTCTGCCTTTGAATTTGACCTCAATCGAGAAATCGCTCACAATCTCAGTTGTCCTATCTTAGTTCTTGGTAATGCCCAGGGGCGAAATGCAGCAGAGGCACTCAGTCCCATTCAGTTTGCGGTTGACGCTTACCGAGAGAAAGGATGCCAGGTAATTGGTATTGTTCTCAATAAAGCCGCTCCGGAGCAGTTAGGCGAGCTGAAAACTGCCCTGGAAGGTCAATATGGCAGTTCTGAGTATTTTCTCTCAGTTATCCCCTACGAGCCCAAATTGAATAGTCCGCGAGTTAGTGAAGTAGCCGAGCAACTTCAGGCACAAGTCCTCTACGGACACAACCGACTCAATAGTTTAGTTTCCAACTATCTAGTTGCTGCCATGCAGGTGCAACACGCTCTCACTTGGCTGCAAGAGGATCAGTTAATCATTACTCCAGGGGATAGGGGAGATGTAATTATTGGCATGCTACAAGCTCATCAGTCCGCCAATTATCCTAATCTGGCAGGAATTCTCCTCTCGACTGGATTGAAGCCCGATCACTCGATCGCCAAACTTATTGAGGGACTTGCCGATCCGTTACCGATTCTCTCGGTCAAAACCGATACTTACACTACTGCTTCACAGGCTAAGGAAGTCCATACTGCTCTAATTGCAGCCGATCGAGAAAAGATTAACTGGAGTCTCAAAACATTTGCGGAAAATGTTGATTTCCCCAAACTAGAAGAGCAACTCAGTACGGTCCAGGTTCAGGGGATGACCCCCAAAATGTTTACTTATAACCTGGTACAGCAAGCTAAGTCTGCTCAGCGACATATTGTTTTGCCAGAAGGAAGCGAGCCTCGTATACTCCAAGCCACCTCAGTGTTATTATCTCAGGAGATTGCCGAGCTAACCCTATTAGGCAACACAGAAGAGATCGAACAGTCGATTAAAAAACATGGAATCCAACTGGATACTAACAGCCTGAAAATTATCGCTCCACTGGAGAGCGATCGACTAGAAGATTACACTCAAATCCTTTACGAACTGAGAAAACACAAAGGGATGACCCTAGATGCTGCCCGAGACTACATGATGGATGTCTCCTATTTCGGAACGATGATGGTTTACCAAGGAGATGCCGACGGGATGGTTTCTGGTGCAGTCCATACTACTCAGCATACTATTAGACCCGCCCTGCAAATTATCAAGACGAAACCGAGTTTTTCTATTGTTTCTTCTGTCTTCTTCATGTGTCTGGAAGACCGAGTCTTAGTCTACGGAGACTGCGCGGTCAATCCTAATCCTAACTCAGAGCAACTGGCAGAAATTGCCATTACTTCGGCAGAAACGGCACAGACTTTTGGTATTGAACCGTTAGTGGCGCTATTGTCTTACTCTTCGGGAGAATCAGGCAAAGGAGAAGAAGTGGAAAAAGTGAGAAAAGCCGCGCAAATTGCTCAACAACGCCGACCGGACTTGCAACTAGAAGGCCCGATTCAATACGATGCTGCTGTAGACAAGGCGGTTGCTGCCCAAAAGATGCCAGGTTCGACAGTGGCAGGACAAGCCTCCGTGTTCATCTTCCCAGACCTAAATACGGGAAATAACACTTACAAGGCAGTGCAAAGAGAAACTGGGGCGATCGCGATCGGTCCGATCCTTCAAGGTCTGAAAAAGCCTGTCAATGACCTCAGTCGTGGCTGTACTGTCGAAGATATTATCAATACCGTGGTCATTACAGCAATTCAGGCGCAAAATGTTTAAAAAAGAAGGCAGGAGGTAGAAGAGTGTGGGGAGTGTGGAGAGTAATTTTATCTCCCTTGTCCCCCTTATGTCGTTCACCCTCTTTCTGCCTGCGACCTGCCTTCTGCTGCGGGCAGTTGAAATGTTATAATTAAAGCCCGATCGGTGCGGGTATAGTTCAGTGGTAGAACGCAAGCTTCCCAAGCTTGATGTCGTGGGTTCGAGTCCCATTACCCGCTTGATTAACAGGTACAGCGTACATTTTATCGAATCAGAGAAAACCGAGCATAGTGGCAAGGGGTAGGGAAGCAGGGGAGACAAGGAAGAAGGGGAGAAACAGCAATCAACAATCACTAACACCTATTGTCAAAAGAACTTTGGCTGCGAAGTCTATTGTTCTTCGCTGTCAAATGTTGTTCAATTTTTGCCAAAACTTGCTCCGCTGTGACTGGTTTAGAAAGATAGCTATTCGCACCCACAACTTTGGCTTTCATTCGATCGAGCAATCCATCCTTTGCTGTTAAAAAGACGATCGGCACTTTTTTCAGACTGTTGGTTCTTCTGAGCAGAGTACAAAGCTGATAACCATTGACTTGTGGCATCACTAAATCCAATAAAATTAAATCTGGCTTGTTGTTTAATAATATGGTCGCGGCTTTGAGGGATTCCTGGATGCCGAGAAAACGATAACCTTGTTGAGTGAGAACTACCTCTAAAGTCTGGCATACCATTTGGCTATCATCAACACAAGCGATTAAGGGAGCACTCTGCTGTCTTTTTGTCTTAGATAAATCGGTAGTTGGGTTAGCTACATTTACAGGTAGATTAAACTTCTTTAAGGAGGGCAATGGCGACAAGGACAGCGCCCCAATAGCTACTAGCGGTTGCAAGGATTTAGTTAAAGTTAATACGTCTTGATTGCTATTTTTTGCCAGTAGGCGCAACGATCTAGTGCCATTGACTTGTGTTCTCACTAATTGATAAACCTGTGGCGAAGCATATTCTAACAGCAGAGAAGGTCGTGAGATGACGGGAAATAAGTTGGGGGAATAAGCTGTTAGTCCTGCTTGTTGCCATTGCTGCCAACTAAGCAGGGCTTTTATTCGCAATTGGTCAGTAGGGAGCGAGGGGGTCTCAAAATTAGGAATCTGATGAGAAATAGTTTGGTAGGATAAGCTGCGATCGCTATTTTGCCTGTATTGAATAATATCAAACAAACCTTCGAGAACAAGACTAGTCAGCAACTGTTGACATTGCTTTGCTACTAGCGAACCTCGTTGAAGAAGTTGACCTAAAAGTAGGTATTCCCGGTAGGGACTGGGAGGACAAGCTATCTTTGCCAACTCGGTTGGACCGATCTGGGGAAGAAATAGTTCTAAATGCCTTTGCCATCTTTCTTGTGGATGAGCGCCACCTGAAAGCCAAATGCAATGACCCCGATGAAAATAAAGTGTCCAGCTTAGATAAGGGTCGCCCCAAAGCTTCAGAGAACCAGTAATTTTACGGTTCTGAAGTTGATGCAAATGGCTCATTAGCACCTTTGTGGATAGGAACTGTTGGGAAAACATTGATGTTTTGTCCTCCTCTTCACTAATCGTTCACTTCTGAGAGTTTTTACCCTCCCTGTTCTTTAAATTGAACTTGAAGTCTAAACTATTAAATAAATATAAAGGAGGGTAATTGTTAAAATTCTATAACTGTTTTCCCAATCAGGTATGCTCCGAGATCTTGAGCTCAATGTAATTTAGATCACCATATCAATCTCGATCGCGCGACATCAATTCTTTTGCTTGCTCGATCGCTTTGCTCACTTGCTCGAAACCCGTCCCGCCATAACTATTACGTGCGGCAACTACCTGTTTCGGCGCGATCGCTTGATAAATATCGGCTTCAAAGGCTGGGTGCAATTGCTGCCATTCTTCTAAAGTTAAATCTTTGAGCAGTTTTCCTCCACTCAAACAGGTTTTTACTACTTTCCCGACTAAATTATATGCTTCCCGAAAAGGAATGCCTCGCGCCGCCAAATAATCAGCAACGTCGGTAGCATTAGAGAAGTCTTCAGTAACTGCCTCCGCCAGCCGTTGAGTGCGAAATTCTATCCCTTCCCCCAGTAAAATCGTCATCGCTTCTAGACAGACTCGAACAGTGTTTACCCCGTCGAAAATTGCTTCTTTGTCTTCTTGCAGGTCTTTGTTGTATGCTAGGGGCAACCCTTTCATTAACACCAACATCCCCTGTAAGTGCCCGAAGACTCGTCCAGTTTTACCCCGCACCAATTCGGGAACATCGGGGTTTTTCTTTTGGGGCATAATACTCGAACCCGTGGCACAGCTATCTTTGAGGGTGACAAAGCCAAATTCTTGCGATGCCCAAAGAATCATTTCTTCGCTCAGGCGACTCAGGTGAACCATAATTAGGCTGGCAGCACAGAGGAATTCTACGGCAAAGTCGCGATCGCTCACTCCGTCTAAGCTATTACCACAAATTTTCTCAAAAGTCAATAATTTGGCAGTATAATCTCTGTCAATAGGAAAAGTGGTTCCCGCTAGCGCCCCACTTCCCAGAGGTGAGATATTGACCCGCTGATAGATTTCTCCCAGGCGTTCCCAATCCCGCTGTGCCATCTGAAAGTAAGCTAGTAGGTGATGGGCTAAACTTACAGGCTGCGCCCTTTGCAGGTGAGTATAGCCAGGAATTAGGGTTTCTACGTTATTTTCTGCTAAATCTACGAGAACTTGTTGGAATTCCTGTATTTGGTTGCGGATCTGATTAATTTGGTCTCGCAGGTAGAGGCGAAGGTCCGTGGCAACTTGGTCGTTACGCGATCGCGCCGAGTGCAATTTTTTGCCCACATCCCCGACTATACTTGTCAGCCTTCTTTCGACAGCAAAGTGAACGTCCTCGTCTTCAATACCTGGGTTGAACTTACCTTCGCGATATTCGCTGCGAATTTGTTCTAACCCTGCTACTAACTGTTCGGCTTCCGCCTCGGAAATGATTCCCGCCCGGGCGAGCATTTTGGCGTGAGCAACTGAACCAGTTAGATCGTATTCAATTAGTTCAATATCAAAACTGATACTAGCATTGAAACGGGCGATTGCTGGATTGAGAGTGCCTTCAAAGCGATCGCTCCAAGTCTTTTTTTTGTTCACGGCTTTCCTGTGGTTTTAATTAAACGATTGCATACTTAATAAGCTGTAAAAGCCCGAAACATATAACCAAGTATTATCCCAATTCCCAGCGCCCAGACTTGACCTGACTCAATGAAGTGCTTGAAAGCATCTTTCATCTGAGCCAAAACATCTATACTTTCTATACTCTGATAGTCTTGTGCTAAAACTGTTGCTGCGGGAAATATTTGTTCGGTGATAACTCGGGAAATTTCTTGAACTGGCAAGTAATCAATTAATTGGGCGCTCATTGTTGACATTTCGACAGTCAGCATAAATCTTACCTGCTGCTACTTAGTTAGTTGTTTAGTTTAATCTTTATTTAGATTGCCCAATTTTTATTCGACACACCTAAAACCTAATACCTAACACCTAACATCTGTTTCTTGAGACTTGATGCGCATAATAACTAAAGTCATATCGTCGCTGTTATTATTGTTGCTGCCGGTAAACTTTTCTACTCGATCGAATAGATATTCTAGAATTGCTTGGGCGCTTTCGCAGTGCTGACAAGCCCAGAGAAAAGCAGCATCGAGATTATCTCGCTCAAAGCGTTCGCCATTTTGATTGATGGCATCGGTAAAACCATCAGTATAGTAAAGAATTGTATCGCCTGGGGCTAGTTCTATTTGAGCACCTTCGTAGTCAGAATCAATATCCAATCCAATCAACATTCCCCAAGTATCTAACTCCTCAATGGAATTAGTTTCGGCTTTCCATAATAAAGGAGGATTATGAGCCGCATTCGAGTAAGAAAGAATTCTGGTCTGAGGGTCGTACTCGGAATAGAAAAGGGTGACAAAACGATTGGAGTTTTCTAGATCGGCATACATTACTCGGTTTAAATGTTCTAAAATCCGAGCAGGTGAATGGCGGTTGAGAACTTCGGCGCGAAGCATTCCTCGGGTCATGGTCATAATCAGCCCAGCCGGAACCCCTTTGCCCATAACGTCGCCAATTACAATACTCCAAGGAACGCAAATTGACTGTGCATCTGCTTCCGAATCTTGATTTTGTCGCAGTTGATCGTAATTAGCGGGAATAAAATCGTAATAATCTCCCCCGACTCGATTAGCAGTTTGGCAATCGGCTGCCAGTTCGATCCCTTTGATTTGAGGGCATTTTCTGGGCAGTAGACGTAACTGAATTTCTGAAGCAATTTCTAATTCCCGATCCTGGCGTTCTTTGGAACGCAACTCTACAGTCAGTTCGTTATTGGCAATAGCTACGGCTGTTTGATCGGCAACTAATTGCAGTAATTTTCTCCTAGTTTGCGTCCAGAGGTATTCTTTGTTACTGCTGAAAATATAAAGACGACCTCGTTCAACATTCTTTACCAATACGGGGGTGCCAAACATTTGCACCTGCGAACTTAGTTCCTGTCTAATTTGCTCGTCAAGAGATGCTGACAATGATAGCAGTTGAGGCGATTTTGTCGGTATATTGCTGCTAGTGCTAGTGCTGGCAAGCTCACGAGTTATCTTTTCAAGTACCGGACGAATATTTTGACAAGTCTTACTATCGTGACAGTGTAGCTGTTCTAGACGCACCTGACCTTTTGGCTTCCATAAAATCAAAGCACCTCCCTCCGCATCAGTAACTCTGGCAGCGATTAGAGGAGTAAGTTCGAGAAACTGATTTAAATTATTAAAGCTGCGCAGAGCAAAACCAAGAGAACTCAATAAATTTTGAATCTTATTTTGTTCTCGGTGCAGGTTGGCTACCAGTTGCTTAAGTGCTGAGACTGGCGTTACTTCATTTGTCGTGCCATCCTCAGGCACGTTTGTTTTGGGTGATGGCTGTCTGGATATTGGCACAGCAGTCATTACATCAGACACAGGAAAAATGAATTAGGAGAAAACGAATAATTGTCAGAGTTACTCAACGAGAAATCGATTGGCACTGTTGCTAAGTTTAAGACTGCTAAGATATTTAGACTTGAACTAAAATTAGAGCGCGTCTAGATTAAGAAAGTTTAGTATCCTAGAGTCTTATACCATTTTTGGGAAGAAAGGCCATATTAAATTAAGAGCTTAACGCGATCGAGCACAATAAGCTTTTCTTTAACTAGAGTTGGTTCATGATAGCGTTATTTAATTTTTCTGCCAAGTGATTGAGAGAAAATATTACTGTAGGAGAATAAATCTAGGTCCCACGGCAGATCCCAGAAATAGGTTTTAGGCAATAATCGACGATAGTGCGCCAAAAATTAACTAGATAACCTTAACCAATAATAGTCATCCTTCGATTAAAGCTTCAACAAATTCATAGCTGGAAAATGGACGCAAGTCTTCTATTCCTTCTCCTGCACCAATAAAACGAATGGGTAGGTTAAGTTGTTGAGCTATGGCGAGAGCAACACCGCCTTTGGCACTACCATCAAGCTTAGTTAACACTACACCACTTAGTTTGGCTACTTCGGAAAAAATTTGAGCCTGACGCAGACCATTTTGACCGAGAGAAGCATCTAAGACTAACAGAGATTCTACTTGAGCATTGGGGGCTTTTTTGTCAATAATGCTACGTATTTTCGCTAATTCTTCCATCAGATTTTTCTTATTTTGCAAGCGTCCGGCTGTATCGACTAAGAGTAATTCGGTATTACGTGCTTGTGCGGCGGCGATCGCATCAAAAACTACGGCTGCTGGGTCAATATTTTTGCCTGGGTTAGCAATAACTGCCGTGGCGCTGCGTTCTCCCCAAGCTTTTACTTGTTGGACAGCGGCGGCGCGAAAAGTATCAGCAGCAGCAATAAGGCAGCTATAACCGGATTTTTGGGCTAAATGGGCTAGTTTACCAATGGTTGTAGTTTTACCTGCCCCGTTTACTCCCGTAAGCAACCAGATATTCAGATTCTCTTTTTCTGGGGCAAAGCCAGGATTTGCTACTGCCTTGAGAGGTTCGTCGAGCAATTCTTGGAGGATAGTTTTCAGGTAGGCGATCGCTTGTTCTGAGGATAAGGATTCATCCCTTAATTTATTTTGTAGGGTATTTACTATATAGTCTGTCGCTTCAATTCCTACGTCAGCTTGTAATAATAGTGCTTCAATGTCACTCGCTGCATCTTCGTCGAGACCGTGACCGATCGCCTCTCTTAATTGATTAATTAAGCTTTGTCGAGTTTTTCCTAGTCCCTGGCGCAGTTGCTTCAGCCAGTTTATTTCTTCTTCTGATACGTTTTCAGGTGTTCTTCCCTGAGACGCTAATACTCGCGCTGACCAAACAAAATCCTCATCCAAGGTAACGTCCTTTTCTTCTTCTGGCGTTGTTGGGATAGCCGTTTCCTTTAAACGTTCTAATCCCTCTGATTTCCGCATCCAAGCAGGTGCGGTTGAGCCATTATTTTCTGGTGCTGATTTCTCTGATGTAGTTTCAGCTACTTCTGTTTCAGTGACGGTTGCTTCTGTCTGAGTAACTTCTATTTTCTCTTCTGGTTGGGAAGATTCTTCTGGTTCTGCTGTTTTTCGCTGCTCAATGTTTTGATATGCAGCTTTTGCCCAGTTTAAATAATCTTCCTCTCTCTTCTCAGCTTGAGGGGGAGTTGATTGTGTTTCAGTAGGTTGAGCCTCTGGTTGTTGTTTTTCTTCTGGTTGAGAGCGAAGATCGTCGGAAGTTTCTTCACTAATCCCCATTTGACGACGAAACCAATTAAACATAATAAAACCTATGACTTATCGTCATATCTTGATTCAGAACATCTATAAATAATTTTAGTTTTAATTTACTCCTCCTCGTCTCTAGCTAATGGGTGATAATACGAATCAAAACAGTGGGGAGTGTGGGGAGTTTGGGAAGACAAGAGAGAAAACAACAAACAGCGATCGACAATTAACGAACACCTAACTTCTCATTTTGGTTTTATATTTATTTTCGCCTACCCACTTAAGTCGGCAAATTGGGTTATTTTAGAGGGTTGAGTGGGGAGTATCTGTGACAATAAACAAGACTATGCAATCTCTGGCAAAAATCGGCAAAAGTAATGACATTCGCACTTGCGGTATTAATCTCGATCGCTGGTATGTAGTTGCCCGAACTACTGAAGTAACAGATAAACCAGTAGGGGTGACTCTTTGGCATCAGGCGATCGTTCTCTATCGCGATGAGACAGGACAAATTAATGCTCTCGAAGACCGTTGTCCCCACCGACAAGTTAAACTGAGTGACGGGCGCGTAGTAGACGACGAACTTGAATGTGCTTACCACGGTTGGCGCTTTGACTCAGAGGGAAGTTGTGTAGTCGTTCCCTATCTAGCTTCTAATCAAAAACTGCCTAGCTGCAAAATTCGCCGCTATCGAGTATGGGAACTCGACGGGTTTATTTGGCTGTTTCCTGGAGACGAACAGCTTGCTAATTCAATAGCACCAATAGGAGTTCCTGAGTGGGAACATCTCAACTATATCGCTACTGTTTCTTTAATTGAGTGCCCAGGACACTATTCCTACTTAATTGAAAACCTGATGGATATGTATCACGGAACCTTACACGATGACTATCAGGCATGGGCATCAGCACAATTAAAGGATTTGCACTCCCAAGGCGATCGAGTAGATGCTCACTACGAGGCACAGAGTTATTACAAAATTGACAAAATTTGGTCTATTTCCCAGCTATTTTTTCCTTCTTTACGCCGTCTCCACCCAGAACCTTTGGACGTAAGTTACGTTTATCCTCATTGGGTATCGACTCTAGGACAAGATTTCAAAATTTACTGTCTTTTTTGTCCCATAGATGAGACGAACACTCGCGCTTATTTGATTCACTTTACTTCTCTCAATGCTTTTTGGCGCTTGCATAAGTTACCCTTGTGGTTTCGCCGTTTTATTAAAGATAGTTTATTCGGTTCGGCACAAAAGATGCTTGATGGATTAGTGCGTCAGGATGTAGAAATGATCGAACAAGAACAACAAGCTTATTTGAAAAATCCCGATCGCCGCAATCATGAGTTAAACCCCACAATTGTTAGCGTACAGCGTTTAATTCGCCAGCAAGCAGAGTCGGGAAAATCATAGAGAGGGAGAGGGGGTGAGGCGCTAACATAGTACGGCGGCGTGGTGACGCAAGTGATCTGCCATAAAAGTAGCAATCATAAAATAACTATGGTCGTATCCCTTCTGAAAACGCAGCGTCAAAGGTTGATCTACTTGAGTGCAAGCTTGCTCAAATACCTCTGGAAGTAACTGTTGCTGAGAGTAAAAAGGATCTGCACTCCCCTGATCGATTAGGATTGGATGAGCAAATCTATTTTCCTTCACCAATTCAGTTGCATCATTTGCACGCCACTTATCTCGATCGCTACCTAAATAAGCAGTAAAAGCTTTTTGTCCCCAAGGACAGCGCATTGGCGCTGAAATTGGTGCAAAAGCAGAGACACAAAGGTATTTATCTGGGTTTTTCAGCGCACAAATTAGCGCCCCATGTCCCCCCATAGAATGACCAAAAATCCCCTGTTTCTCTGGTATGACCGGAAAAGAAGCCGCAATTAACTCAGGTAATTCCTGAACTACATAGCTATACATTTGATAATGCTGTTTCCAGGGTGATACAGTTGCATCTACATAGAAACCAGCACCAGAACCTAAGTCCCACTCATCATCTTCCCCTTCAATTCCTGTATTCCGAGGGCTAGTATCCGGCGCTACGATCGCGATTCCATATTCAGCAGCATAACGCTGTGCCCCAGCTTTGACAGTAAAATTTTCCGCAGTACAAGTTAACCCAGAAAGATAATAAAGGATCGGAACTCGCTGAGATTGTGCTTGGGGAGGTATGTAGATAGAAAAGCGCATCTGGCTATTACAGACTTGGGATTGATGAGTGTAGTAAGCGACAGTCCCGCCAAAGCAACGAGATTCTGATTGGAGGTCAAGTAGATTAGACATAAGTAGGTCGGTCAAATCAATTAGAAAATGGTTGAGAGGTTCTCTATTTTTTGTACCGCACTAACAGCACCATTAAGAAAAAGAGGAGGAGACTTAGGTGATTTGGGTAAAGTTGTTTTGAGGAGATGATCAATGGAGGCGCTGGCTTGTTCAATATTGTTTACTACAGTAATTAAACTTTTTGGCATTTTTTGCAATCGTTTTACCCTTGCTAGTTGTCGATCGTAAAGTCTCTGGAAAGGTAAGACAACTAGAGGAACGCCAAGTGCTTGACACTCATAAACTGTGTTGTATCCACCTCCACCAACAACTAGGTCAGCTATCCACAAACAGTCTAAAGCAGGTGCGTGAAAAACCCATAAATTAGGAGGACAGTTGTCTGGAAGAATTGGCGAGAGACAGCGAACTACACAATTATCATTTTCTGCTAGGTGATATGTTAGCTGACCGTAAATAGATAATTCTTCAGGGCGGCCTGATGCCAAGACTATCACTATTTTAGCTTGAGATTCAACTTCATTTAGTTTGAGCAGAGAATAAGCAGTTGCTAAATTAGGTAGTTCTTCAGCTTTCTTAATTAACCAAGGATTTGTATGCTGAACTTGGGGAAGATTAACTAATGGCAACTCTTCTCCCTCTCCCGGAACTAAAACTAAGTCAAAGAAATGGCTGACAAAGTGATGTAGATTTTTGCTTTGTACGTATTGGGCATTGAGGTCACGATGAATGAGAATTAGTGGGACTTTGATAAGGGGAATAATACTTACAAGTTCACCGCCTAAACCACGGGGAAAGGTATCAATAATTAGGCGACTATAGTCATTTTCTTGGATAACCTGTTGGACTCGATCGCAAGTTGTTTGAAAATCAGTTTCTTTTGAGATGCTGTGAATTTGACAGCAGTTATTAGGTAGATAGTCTAGATAGGGACTATTAGTTAAAATGGCAATCTGATGGTTAGCAACAGCAATTCTACCCAGGGAGAGGGCGCGGGTAATGTGCCCCCAACCTCCTCCCATAGCATAGATTAACCATTTATCTTGTTTCAATTGACAAATTAACTAATTTAACTGGCTTCAAAATCTCGTTCAAAATCTTGAGTTCTTTCTTGCTCAAAAGCAACTCCATCAGCCTCAGTAAATTCGACTCTCCCAGTATCGCAATCGTAATAATAATAATCCCGATGGTGATAGTAACCAAGCCCCCAAGAATCATAGCGACCATAGCCAGCATAGTAAGCGTAGTCTTCTGCATAGGGATTAGACTGATTTTGGCAGTTAACGCAATAATTACTCCCAGAAACTTTCGGACGACCACAGCGACGTTTAAATAGAAATCCAACCATATTTTTGCAGCCATTATCCTCAGTATTACTGATATTAGCGCCTATTCGGACTTGTATTTCTATCGGGCCAACACGAAGCCGATCGCCATCAAATAGAGTACTACTGGGCAACTGTACGTTATTGATCAATGTTCCAGTCTGGCTATTGTTATCGGTAACGATTATTTGACCATTACTTTCTTGAATCAGGACATGATATGGAGAAATACTGTTATCTTCAAGTACTATTCGTGACACTTGTACTCCTTCAATTATGCTGGGCATCTGATTAAAATCACTGCCAAGCGCAACTGGAATTTCTAACACGGGCTGTCGTTGTTCGCCGCTAACTCCCTCTGTCCAAATTAGTTGAATTTGCACTGCTTATTTACCTTCTGATAGATTAACAGCATAGGCGAGGGCGGCTTGTTGTTCCTTGCTAAGAATATCGAAGCCAAAACAAGCAACTGCGATGGGCAAAAACTCATCTTTAGTTGCTAATACGATTCGATCGGAAGCATTTTTGAGAGAAATTTTTCCTTCTTTTATCTTGACTTTATAGAGAGATTGCTTTTTAGGGGTTTCAATTTCAAAACCATAGTCACGGACTTTAATTCGATATACTTGTTGATTAGAACCTGATTCTAATTTATAATCTCCATCAGTTTGTCGCCGCAAAACATACAATTCTTCAGTTTGTTCTGGATTTTTTATCTTCCAAGAACTATTTTCGGTAACAACATAGCCCAGAACTCGATCGGCTGCATTTTTAATTTTAATTTTTTCCTTATTATCAATTGTTAAACGTGCTAATTCTTGCCCGTTAGCACCTTCTAATTTGGCCCCATTTTCTTTAGGCTTGAGGGAGAATGCTTCTGAACCATTATCTAGTTTAAATTTGACCTTGTCAGTTAAATTGGTAGTTCGATCGAGCTTCTCAGAGGTAACAGTAAAAGTTGGCGTTGCTGAGGGTTTTTGCACAGTGGGACTATCACCACAGCTAACCATGAGTAACATCAATGAAATCAAAATTGTCGGAATAATTTTGAGTGATTCCTTGTCCATAATTTATACTTAACTAAGTAGGCACAAATAAATATAAAACCCAAATGAGGAGTTAGGTATTGGTTATTGTCCCCTTGTCTTCCCACACTACACCTCTCCCTATCTCAACCATTTTCTAATTAATTTTACCCATCTACTTACTTCCGTTTTGATAACATTTTTGCCAAATTAAGTATTTGATACAAGCTGAGAAACATTGATATAATAGTTTGATACAAAATATTGATTTGTTTAGATTCAGATTTGACAGTTAATGTCAGCGCTTTATCAGTAATCTTTAAATTTTTAACAGTTGACCACTTAGGAAGCTTGATTGCTCCTGGCGCTTCTTGTTTAAGAACTTCTATTGCTCCATATTTACGCCGAAGATACTTTAAGTTTAAACTAATTGTAGAACCCTTGAATTTTGTTTTACTCTTGTGTTTATATTTGCCACTTCGTGACCTTTTCCAACCAGAAGAAACTCTATATATATCAGTTAAAATTAACTGGAATTTAGTTCCATCAATAAATTCACCTGTGAGGTTAAGCCATCGGTCTTGAAATAATTCTAGTTGCCAACCCTTACGATAAGGATGAGGTGTCTTACTAATTTTTTTGTTTTTCTTGGTTGGAGAACTAAAAATTAAATTAATCCTGACATCTTGATTTTTATTTCTATCTCTATGCAAAACTGATAAAATTTTTTTGGTCAATTGATAACGCAAATTGTCAATATTTATGCTCTTAAATTTGACAAACATGATTAAGCAATAAATCGCGGCAATAATTGCTAACGGTGAAAGAAAAGGAACCCAAAATAAAAAAATAACAACAGCACCAAAAGAAATTATCAACCAAATACTAAACTTTTTTTGCTGACTTTTTGCCCAGCGATCTAGGTGCGTAATTTGATTTAAGTCTTGAAAAATGCTATCGGTAGGAGCAGTAGCTGCATAAGTAAGATTTTTGAGAAAAATATGTCGTTCAAAAGGCATAACTTTATGGCTCTTCCGAGTTAACTATTCTCAAAATTAAGCCAATCTTTGATTTAGCAAGATTGTACTTTATCTTATACTAACATTAATTGATCTAATTTTCAATAAATCTTTTGAGTCGAAGTATAATTTAATAGCTCATGCAACAGCTCCAAATTGCTTACATTTCCTTTGACATCGTACCAGCACCCAAGGGTGCGGCAATTCACATTGCGGCTTTTGCTCAAGCTTTGGCGAGTGCATTTGGCAAAATTGAGTTAGTGACAGTTTCGCCAACTGTTGAAACCATTTGTAGGGAACTGTACCCTAATGTGAAGCAAACTGCATTGCCAGCCATTGGTGATAATTTGATTAACAGAGTGTTACATTTCCAAACTCTATTAGGTGAATGGGTTCAAGGACGATGCTATGACATCATTCATTTTCGCTCAATTTACGAAGGGTTTCCTTTAGCATTAAATAAACAAAAAATCTGCCATAAATTTATCTTTTAAGTCAATGGATTACCTTCAATAGAACTTAAATATCGCTATCCGGCAGTAGCAGACGATCGAGAATTATTGTATAAATTAAAAAAGCAAGAACAGATCTGTTTAGAATCTGCTGATTTAATTATTACTCCTAGCGCAATTACTAAAAGTTATCTTCAAACTAGATCCATGTCTCCTGCAAAAATAAAAATCATTCCTAATGGAGTTAATTTAGATATTTTTACTTATTTAATCCCTCGATTTTCTTTTCCCTTTAAAATACTTTATTTTGGTACTTTTTCAGCATGGCAAGGTGTTCATTTAGCCATCGAAGCTTTAGGACTAATCAATCGCGATTTTCCTGCTGAATTAACTGTAATTGGATGGGGACGCGATCGACAGTTTTTGGCTTTAAAACAACTAGCTCAAAAAAAACAAATAGAAAATAAATTAAAAGTTTTAAAACCTTTATCTCAACAAGACTTAGTTAAGCACATTCATCAAGCAGATGTAATTCTTGCTCCTTTGACAGCTAACGATCGCAATTTAGTGCAAGGTTGTTGTCCTCTCAAAGTCTTGGAAAGTATGGCAACGGGAACACCTGTAATTGCTAGTGATTTGCCTGTGGTGAGGGAATTAGGTGTTAACGAAGAACATTTTTTATTAGTTAAACCCAATTCGGCTAAAGCAATTAAAGATGGAGTATTACGCTTGCGCAATGAACCAGAATTGGCACGAAAAATAGCCATTAATGCCCGTCAACAGGTTGAACATTATTATACTTGGGAAAAAGCTGGCGTAGCTCTCATAAAAGCTTATCATAATATAGAACAGGTCTGATAAGTTGCTTCTGCTTAAAACTGAGATTATTCCAACTGTTCAAGAACAATTTGAAGCCTTGCTTTCTCAGCCAAAAGAGAGAATTCAGCTAAGATGCGTTCCCGTGCTGCTTGACTAATTGTCTGCTTAATGTTAGAGTTTAGTGCCAAAAACTCTAACACGGCATCTCCTAAATGGTGGAGTTTTTGACGAGGTAGGATAAACCCATTTACCCCATGTTCAATAATTTCTGGAATTCCTCCCGCATCACTAACTAAACAGCAACAACCACAAGCCATTGCTTCTAATAAAGCATTGGGCAAACCTTCCCAAATTGAAGGAAGAAGAAACAGATCGCATAACTGTAAATATTGTGCTACTTTCTGACGTTCAGCTAAGTGACCTGTAATTATTAAACGTTG
The DNA here is from genome assembly GCA_051439565.1 of Prochloraceae cyanobacterium. Classification (GTDB taxonomy): domain Bacteria; phylum Cyanobacteriota; class Cyanobacteriia; order Cyanobacteriales; family JBFRWL01; genus JBFRWL01. The sequence goes on along the minus strand of JBFRWL010000352.1, from coordinate 4,210 downwards.
GTAATCTTCTGAATGTTGCACGGAATAAACCTGAAGGATTGCTTCTTGATTTTTTCTTATTTCTCCAATGATTAACAGACAAGCAGGATAGCGTTGTCTTACTTGAGAAAGTGCTTGTAAGAGGAAGTGTTGTCCTTTTTTTTCTCGCAGTTCTCCAGCAAATCCCAAGACAATTTCATTTTGAGCAATTCCTAGATTGTTCCGCAGTTCCCATCTCGCTTCCTCAGAGAGAGAAGGAGTAAAAATATCGGTATCTACAGCATTTTTACTAACTACAATATCATTCCTTTCATTAACTAGCTCGATCTTATTTGCCAAATCCTGACTGACGCAAGTAATTACATGAGCCTGCTGTAAAGTCCACTGCAAGCGAGCAAAATCTCCTGGTGGAAATACCCCCCGTTCGAGATCGTTACCTCTAGCACTGACAATACTTTTTAAACCTTGTAATTTAGCAAACCAAACTGCTAAGAAACCTGCTGATAATAAATAATGACCCCAAACTGCATCATAGGAATGCTGTTGCTGAAGCCATTCAAGAATATTGAGAGTATGAATCATCGTCATATCTGAGTTACGGTATAAACCAACTCGATAGACTTGGGGACGATTAATTTCCAATGGGTATTGAGGCGGAAGTACCTCTCCTGGTTGTAGAAAGCGACTCCAAGCCATTACATGAACCTCAATTCCCAGCTGACATAGACTCTGGCTGATACGACTTCCACTACTAGCTAATCCCCCGAGGTCGGGGGGGAATCTTTCAGCAATGAATAAAATTTTCATTTTTTTAGTCATTGTGCGCCTACTTAATTAAGTTTTTCGATCGACAAGATGTGCTTGCTCTATTGCCACTTTTTCTCTAGCTCTCCGTGCATATGGTTGTAATTCTTCAACTTCCATACCGCTCAAAATACTCAAATCCTCTAACTCAATTCCCTTCATCAGCATTTCCACACACCAAGTCTGTCGAGCTTGCTCTATTGTTGGAGGTTGACCAGTAGGAGCAAGTAAACCCTCGGTCAAAATCTGCCATGAAGCTTGTAATTCCAGCTCAGACAGAGGTTGTTCTTCTCGATCGACAAACATTGCTGATCGGTCATCTTTACGGCTTTTTAGCCACTGAGTTAAAGGATTACTCTTAGAAGAGCCATAACTAGACCCCATAATCCATTTATTGAGAGGAACTTGTCTTTTCGCACCCGAATCGATCTGCAAAAGATGTTGCTGAAGTTCGATGATTAGATGCGATCGCTCTAAATTGACTATTTCCTGAGCAGATAAACCCGCTGCAAACAAAACATAAGCCAAAGCATAATCTTGTCGCCCTAGTTTTTTAGCTCTTTGGAGAATAGCACGCACTAAATTAGCTGGGAGATCGGCAACTCGCTCTACTTCGGCTGGGACAATTTTCTTATCTGTAGTAGTATTTGTTCCCTTTGGCGGTGAAATAGCACCCTGCAAAAATAACTCCACCAAACTCTCTAAAAAATCATCTCTTCCTTCCCAAAGTGCGTCTCCTTCACTAGTTGATTTAATTATGAAATAACCCAACAAAAGCCCATTCAGTAAACTGGCTAATTTTTCCGGCGGAAAATGACATTGCCATCCTTCACTTTTTATGACCTCAGCCAAGTGTTTAGCAACATGATTGTTAGCTTGAGTCAATCCCTGTCCTAATGCTAGACGATTTTCTAGGGGATATTGACCTGCTTCCCCTACTACAGAGCGCACCAATTTAGGAATTCGATCGAGAGCTTGCAAACTTACCTGGGCATAATCTTTTAAAGCCTGGGAAACACTGGCTTTTGAGCCTGCTTGTTGCAGTAGAGCTTTTCCCAACTGAGCAAATACCGCATAATCTTCCATCACCGCTAAAAGTAAGCCATGCTTGTTGCCAAAATGACGGAATAAAGTAACCTCATTGACTTGAGCGCGTTCGGCAACTGCCTTAGTTGTCGTCTCGGTGACTCCTCTTTCGGCAAATAAATCTAGTGCCGCTTCAATTAAACGGGTTTTCGTTGACTTTTTTTGTAAAGACATAAGTCAAAAATGTAAGTGTCACTTGCATTAATTAAAAATACTTGCTACACTGCCAAATGTAAGTAGCACTTGCATATTTCCCTTGAATTATAGCTGACTTATCAAAAAATCGGTCAGTTAGACGAAGTTGAGATAGGTACAAACCGTAAGGGTGAATTGAAAGTATTTTCCAGGACAAGATAATGACACAACAATTAATTGCCTCTGAGAGGAAGCCAGATCTTCCCCTCTCACGAACTAATGTAGCTTTGTTCGCTGCAATCCACGCTTTAGCATTGCTAGCACCCTGGTTCTTTTCTTGGTCAGCTTTAGGCGTGACCATCTTTCTCCATTGGTTATTTGGCAGCATTGGCATTTGTTTGGGGTATCATCGCCTCTTAACTCATCGCAGTTTTCAAGTACCCCAATGGTTGGAATATATCCTGGCAACTATAGGTGCGTTAGCACTTCAAGGAGGACCAATCTTTTGGGTGTCAGGTCATCGCTTGCATCATGCCCATACTGAGGATGAAGAAAAAGACCCCTATTCCGCTAGGCGTGGCTTTTGGTGGAGTCACATGCTTTGGTTGTTGTACCCACGGAAGCCATTTTTCGTCTACGAATCCTATAAAAAGTTTGCCCCAGATATAGACCGAGACCCTTATTATCGTTGGTTAGAGCGGAATTTCGTATTACTACAGATTATTTTAGGCTTAGTATTGTACGCTTTAGGCGGCTGGTCTTTTGTCATCTATGGTATTTTCCTCAGAGCAGTATTGTTATGGCACAGTACCTGGTTAATTAACTCTGCTACTCATCGGCGAGGTTATCGGAATTTCTCAGTTGAAGATGGCTCTCGCAATCTTTGGTGGGCAGCGATTTTAACCTATGGAGAAGGTTGGCATAACAATCATCACGCTCATCCTCGTGTGGCTAAGGCGGGACAGCGTTGGTGGGAGATTGATGTTACTTGGTGGGCAATCCAAGTACTCCAGATGCTAGGTTTAGCTAAGAAGATTGTGTTGGCACAAGAGAAGTAATTGACATCTCCCGCCTTTGAAAAGACGGGATTCTAAGCGGATGCTAGGAGACTGGCTGAAGCCTTGTCTTGTAGCGCTTACGATAAGATTTATTTAAGCAATTTAAATCGTATCGTTTGAGCAGTGTCAATGCTGCTCGACCGACCTCGGCTAAAGAAATCCTTAGCTGTATCGTTGCTTTTTTTAAGATGTTAGCTGCGCCATTTGCGTCAGCAGAAATAAGCCAACATGAAGCCGTTTGATAAATACCTCTAGTTAATCTTTTACCAGACAAGGTAATTTCCTTAATTCGGGGAATTCTTGCCTAAGTCCCCTAGATGCTTTTCCTTTTATCCATGATCGCGAGTGGCTATAGAAATTATCGAGGCTACTCTCTTAGCCTCCGCTGCACCTTCGGCGATCGCATAGATTGTAAATAGGTTCTATAAACTATCTGGATCTTCTCCTAATGCCCTTAATCTTTCTGCTAAACGTTCTGCTCGTTGGTATTCAGTTTCGTTATCTGGAAAAGTGCATTTAACCTGAATAGAAAGATTGCTTTCTGTAGAACCTTCGGTAATATAAGGAATTCCCACTTTACCACCAATTTTAAGACCAAAGGCCAGATTTACTTCTTCTACCTTAGCTGCACTAAATTTTTTAAAGGCACTGACTGCATAAGCAGCATACCCTCGAATCATCCGGGTTGCTTGCTGCATTTGTATCTTACTACCGCCCCCTCGACCAGGACGACCGTCTTCATCCTCTAGATCGAGTTTAACAGGCTTAGTTTCGATGAAAAATTCGTATTCTTCACCACTGTCATCAGTATAAGTCATCTTTTGAATTTCTGGCAGTTCAGACATGAGCAACTTTCTAGACGGTGTTGGGTCAAATTGCTATAATTTTACGAGTTTTAGTGGCTAAATGTCACCGATTCTCTTTTATTTTTTAGCAATCCCTACTGATAGCTTAATTCCAATCTCGCTCATATGACTAAACGCCATGCTCTAGTTATTGGTATTTCTGAATATACAACTTTGCGTCCTCTCAATAATGTACTTAGAGATGCAGAAGCGATCGCCAATAAATTAGTAGCTAGTGGTTTTGAAGTAGAGCGATATCCTTGTAGATGGATTGAGGCTGAACAAAGATACAAAATAAAAACT
>JBFRWL010000351.1:0-3418 GCA_051439565.1 Prochloraceae cyanobacterium | reverse complement strand
ATTTTATCCAAGTCAATCTTAATTAGTGAGATCTTATCAAGTGTCTTGCCTTATTTATTATGGTTGAAGAATATTTTGTTCGACCAAGATACTATGAGCATTGATAATTTTCTGAGCTTCTTCGGCTTGTTCTTCAACAGTATCTGCTTTGAGCAATCCTTTCTCTTTGAGTGACTGGCAACGATTTTCTCCCAACTCCCGTGGAATTCCCAGTGGCGGTTCTCCTATATTAAATGGGGCCTTAGAATTGGCTAAGTTGGCACAAGGCTGATAAACATGCAGTAGTGTCTGGTAGTCGAGCAGAGGCTTACTATGCTCGCTCGTCGGAGGATTGTTTCCCTGCACAATCTTAAACGAGTCATTATATATGGGGGAGACATTAGGCTCAGAAACGGCAATTCCATCAATCAGACCATAAACATCTTGCTCAGCGGCACGAAGAGCGGAACCAGCTCCATTAGACACACTCGAAGCAATCACAATGGTGTTTGGCGGAGTAATTGTTCCGATTCCATATTTCTGATTGAGGAGATAAAAGGCAAAATGTAACGATTGTAAAACATGTTTTCCCCAATCTTTTTCCGGGTTTTGCTGAGAGTGGGCATGTTTAAAAGCAACACGATGGGGAAATTTGGTGTTAAAAGCTTCCCGTTTGGTTTTATCGGTCATGATGGTAAAGTTAGAAAGCTTTCCTGCCTTATCTGCGTCTTCCCGTAAGCCGTTGATGAGGTTGATTGTATTGGTTGTCAAATCATGGACACCCAGACCAGTTCCTTTGTCGTTGTAAACGACCACACAACCTTTTTTCAATCCCCAATCTCCAGAAGTTCCAATGGCACCATAAATACCACGAGACCCCGACGATGTCCCGGTCACTATACAGGCACTCTGGGGCTCAAAAGTAGAGGGAATCTGAACCATGAGAGTGACATTTTGTCGTCTGCTACCATCATCTGCATAAGCCAGATATTCTTCACCAGCAATCAACTCCTCGTCATGATTTGCACCAGGACCATAAATTTTCCCCAAGTATTGAGGAGAGGGATCTACTAAGGCCCTGAAGTTGTTGTAAACAGCTAATCGCCTTAAGTCAGCAGATGTAGGATTTTCAGGAGCCGCCAATGGGGGTGGTTTTCTCTCCAACATGCCTTCGAGCCCTATTCCTGCCGATAACAAGTCATCATTAACTCCGTCATAGATCGTTTTCTGGATTTCACCTTTAATGAACCACGGTTTTTTCGTAACATCTATTTCGGGCTTCAGACTGGTACAACCGAGCAACAAGAAAACCAAAGCAATGGCACAGAGCCAGATTTTCGTCCTAATTTTCATAATTCCTCATTCAACTCTTATACTGTATATTCTCCCCGAAACTGATGTCAGTAGTAGCTACTTTGCAGTTTAGAGAAGCTGCTTCTGGCTGTTCTTCAATTGTCATCCCAGGATTAATTTCTGCTCCAACTCCTCGATAAATTGAATCCTGGTCAGAAGAAGTTTTATTGGCTAATATTTGATTTTCCTTGATGTCTTGACGACCTTTAGTCGGGAATTGAGTGTAATCCATTGTGCTTTTTCCTTGTGTGGCGATAAATGTTCAAGCGACAAATAGGCGCTCGCCTCCGGCGCGGCTACGCGGATCTCTTCGAGATCGTTAACGGAAAAAGGAATTGGTTCGCCCCAATAGTCGCAAACATCAGCGCGTAGATTGTGGGAACGCACTACTTGATCGAAGTTGTGGCAAGTGCCGCGCCCTGATTCTTCTTCGTAACTTTCAAAGTACGGGCATTGGGCGCAGGTTGATTGTTTTGGCGCGGGTTGACTTGTTTTTAGTTCGAGTGTCTGTGTCATGATTTTATAAGAAATAGTTAGTTTTCAGAGAGCGCAGGAGAATGATTCTTTCTCGATCTCGAAGAGATCTGCTTCGCAGCGCGCTCTCTTTTTGTTTTCCAGGTAATCAAGTGACCTTCCAGGCTCCTCATTGGGCGAACTGGATAACGGGTTTTCTCCTATCTCCGAGCTACTTTCGGGCTAGCCACGCCGCATATTTAGTTGTCGAGGTTCTGATTGTTGTGAATTCTTAGATTTTGTTTGCAGCAGAAGATTTTTGTTTCTTCGGAGAGGCTGCTTGCTTTCTCATCCGCTATGTTCTTATTGTAGCCTTACTAGTTATAAAAATAAATGAAAAAGCTAATAAAATTACTTACAAGGCTAAGTCAATGACATTAACTTAGCTTATAAATTAAAATTAATAGCATGAGAAGCTATATAATTGTCGCTATACTTTAAAAGTAATAAGTTTTGAGGGATACTTATGAGTGGAGTTTCAATTGATGTCCCAGTGAGTAAAGTTCTTTGGAAGCTGAGAACTGTTATGGCCGATCGTAAAATCAGCAATAAAATTCTGGCTGAAGAATTAAGCATGAATCCGGTCAGCATTTCCAAGCTGAAAAATAATGATGAATTGCCTGAAATTGGAGGTCCAACTTTAGCTAAAATTTGTGATGCCATCACCAAACTTAGTTCTAAACCTTGTACCCCTTACGACTTAATAGCTTATGAGACAGATTAGCCGCTAATTCTTGTTTCAAGAAGCATTATTTGTTTGTTGTAGTCAAACTCTTGTCTACGAGTCAAATAAGAGATGAGAGGTGCGGAGAGTCATATCTCCCATCGACTCAACTATACCCCTGAGAGAGCCAAATGAGTAGCAACGGTGACAGCTTAGATCAAATCAAACAATTAATTGAATCCAATGCTCGCGCTATTGAAGCCATTACTGCCAACACCCAGCAATTTCAGCGCGATCAAGATATCCTATACCAAGCAATGAGTAGATTGGCTAATGCAAGGAGCCGATTTAGCTAGCGCTCAATCCAGTTTTTATCACAACCAAGCTGAGTTTTATCGACGACTTGAGCAGATAGGCAGACGGCAAGGAGAAATCGTTGAAATCCTTAAGCTATTAACTGATAAATGATCGGAAACAGAAAATTAGACTAGCCTCTCTAATTTATCTCAATTGTCCCCAAATAATTGGAGAAGATTTAGATCCAGTTGGACAAAAAAGAGATCCGAGCTTAAACAATGCAGATCCGATCACAAAAAATAGCGATCCAACTAGAAAAAAAATTATCCGATCAGAAACTCGCGCGTCTGAAAATCCCAGTCCAACTCAGCAACACAGCGATTCACCAGATTACTCTTCAAATGATAATCAAATTAAAAAAGATTCTCTCTCAAATCCAGAGCCGCAGCAGAACAAAAAACCAAGTCGAGAGGCTTATATAGATTTCTGGCGATCGCTACCAGAAGAAGAGAGAGAGAAATTTTTAGCTTTTGTGAGGGAAAAAACCAAACATTTCCCTAATCCCATAGCTAGCATTCACGATTACTTAGGCAGTAAAGACAGGTATCAAGA
>JBFRWL010000350.1:0-2983 GCA_051439565.1 Prochloraceae cyanobacterium | reverse complement strand
AATCAGCAACAAGCTGACAAAGAGCTAGATAACCTGTGCTTGAGTCAGACTTCAACCACAAAACCTTTGAATCTGCTAAATATCAAGGGTTTTTGTCTTTAATTAGCGATCGCTTTTTCCAGCCATCGGTGGTATTATCTGATAGAAGCGTTTTAACGCCTCACCGCCCTGGAGCGAGATTTTTTTATCTCACCAGGACGACACTCCAGCTAACTGTGAATACAGCAAGAGGAGCGAAGGAGTATTATCCCATTGTTTTTGACCTCTAATCCCAGTTGCATGGTCTTGGCTTGGATTACTGATGTTTTTTCAACCATCAATAATCCCTTGTTTCGCGCGGAAAAGAATATAGAACAATCTATTTCAACCTCCCTTAGTTGGGCTCAATCCTGGTCAGTAGTAGAGTCAGTTGCTACCAAAAAGAGAACGCCTAGAGTATCCCTTATGACTGGAGAAGTCCCATACTATTCAAGTTGGGAGCTAAATCCTGATAGCAAGCCAAATCTTTTAAAGGATGATTACCACCACGGCTACCAGGATTATCTCGAGGATTTGCCTGCTCTATATCCCGAAAACTCCGAGTACATCAGAGGTTGGCAGCAAGCAGAAGGAATGAACTACGGATACTTGGATGTAGGTCAAGTTCTTGAATTAGAAGGCCATGTAGTAATTTTCCCCAACGACATCCACTTCACAGAGGGATATATTTTAGGATTAGTCGCTAAACATCCTGGAATAGCAGAAATAAGTACAGGAGAACTCAGAAAACAGAGATCTCGTCATCGGGTCGAAAATCAGGCGAAATTTGAGGTGATTGAGAATGTTGTCAGCTAATAAAAAAACTGCATTGTAAATATTTGTAGAGATTTTTCTCTATTTCTGACTCACTCCAAAAATCCTAGAAAGGCAAATAATTGCCACGTACTGTCTACAGTTTTTTTTTGAGGACTCTAACGTAAATCATGGAAAGTCTGGTAAAGACACTAAACCTCATGCCAAATGTAAGGAATAGGCAACAGATAACGGAAAATTTATTGTCCTCTATTTTCCTTTCGAGTCCTGTTCTCTGTGCTCTACTTGGTCAAGAATCAAGGGTGTTCTCTAGCATGAGTTGCGCTTGCTGCCTCTTACGTTCCAAAGAGCCCCCAAATCGGTGTATCATTATTCAAACATGGTGAGGTAGTTTACCTACGTGAAAAAAACACCCCAGAGATATCTACTAAAGAAGAGAACGCCGTCCAAAAGGTTCCAATCAAATGACGACGTTCTGAAAAAGATATTTTCTAATGTTTTTGTGTAGGATTTAGCCTTCACCTCTAGCTACCACAGAAGGAGAGGTGATGTTTATAGAAGCTAACTAACGGAAATTCGGGAATAGTCCGATAAACATTAATAATCTTGGCTTAGTTGATTTGTCAGTACGTGACAAATAGACAACCTTTGTTGTCTTTATTTCTGACTATCTTACTAGGCAAAGGAGATCTTTGTCAATTTTTTGGCTAGCAGAACTAATCAATAAGAAGTCTGTAAGGCAATCGGGCTTTAATCCAAGCCAAACAAAACTTAACCGCTTTTTCTTTTCCAAAGGGTTACACAGGTTTATTCAAGCTAGTTGGAAGAGAAAAGCTATAAAAACCCCAATGTTTACCGAATAGGTGGCGATTTTTCAACCAAAGGTGATTTATTAAAACCAAGGCGGTTCTTTCAACCAAACTGGTGATTCTCCAACTACGAGGCTTTATAGCCCAAACAACCATATATTAATATTTTCACCTTTTGGTTTAAAAAATCGCCACCAGTCAACAAAAAAATAACTGGAGGCATATAGTGAAACAAGAACATTTACTCCCCCATCATGTCGAACATCTCTTAAGCGAAGGCTTCACTTCTGAACATATCCAGAAAATGAGAGAGATGGGAGTACGAAGTCTTTCTGATGAAGAAGCTATTTCTTTGGGCTTTAAGGTTTGGGATGGAAAAGAGTGGAAATCTGGGGCGGGAATATATTTCCCCTTCACAGGCGAGTTTGGTCAGTTAAGGCTAGACAAACCAATCGTCAGGAAAAACGGCAGTAGCGCTAAGTATTTAACGCCGTGTAAAAAGAAAACCCAGGCATACATGCCTGATGCTTGTGGAGTAATAACAGAGGGGATAAAGGACGCGCTAGCAGCTTGCTGGTATGGAGGAATCCCCACCGGAGCGCTCGCAGGAGTAACCCTCTACCGTCAAGCGTTAAAGAAAGGATCGGGAGCGACAATTATCTACGATCATGATGCCTTGCACAATCCGAAGGTCTTCCTTCATCTAATTAATTCGGGATTGTGGACGAACGGCAACGTGCAAATAATCCCAAAAATCCCTGGACAGGACAAAGCGGGCTTATGCGAGTATTTTCAAGCTGGTCATACAGCAGAGGACTACAAGAAGTTACTTGATAGCGCCTATACTCCCAAAGAACTGCTAATGGAGTGGCCGAAGCATTGGAAGGAGATGCCAGATCAAAGAATTTCCGAGGCCATCAAAGTAGCGCTAAATTTAGCTGCCAAGCTTCTAGACGTACTAGAGCAAGAAACACTGTTACACAGAATCAAAACAGCTACGAAAACTAGCACTAAAACCCTCAAAGCCATTCTTCAAGCCGCCATAATCAAGCACGACAAAAAAGTAGAAGCAGAGAACGGCAATGAGGCTGGGAGTAAAAAACATCGTGAATGGCGTTACAAACCAGTAGCCAAGATACTGGAGCTAGACTTGAACCACTGTGTTACCTCGCAGACTTTCGATGGCTGGATTTATCGGCGGATATTTGAAGGGGGTAAGGGACAATGGATGAGTAAAGACTCCGCTTTTTATCGTTATGGCGAGAATGGCTCCTGGAGTCATGTAAAAGACCCGATCGTACATAAATTAATTACTGACGCTTCCACAGATGCTTACAAGCTACAGTTTTCCAAGGATATGGGATGGTATGAGTCTGTCTCTT
>JBFRWL010000349.1:0-5037 GCA_051439565.1 Prochloraceae cyanobacterium | reverse complement strand
ATAAGAGACAGAGCTATACTGCAGACCGACGAGGCTTTGAAATTCCAACTCTGAAAGTAACTGGGTCTCAAAAAAATTACGTTCCTTACTGGCGAGAAGTTTACCAGTTAATCGGTCAATCTACAGTCGCAATTTCTGAGCTAGATTGGCAAGATCCCAACAATCTCATTCTTAAAACTGAATTAGGAAAGGTATACTTGGGCGCTGATACCTCGAAATTCTCCGAGCAATTATCCGTACTATCCCGAATGCGAGAATTACCCAATCAGATTGAAGTTAGCCAAATTGCCTACATCGATCTGATTAATCCCCAATCTCCTAAAATTAAACTGCAGAAGAAGCGAGCAAAAATCTAGGCTCTGATTATTCCTCCTCGCTTGTGTGTACTTTCTCGAACTCATGTTGACTAAAAAATAAAATAAAGTTAAACAAATCCTAGGAAGGATGCTTGAGAGAGAGATAATTTGTCCAGATATCTTAAGCTTTGTCGGCTAATTTTAGTAGATCTTCGGCTAAAATATTTATTTTCACAGTAAAAAACGCGAAAATAATCCTTTATTTTCCAAGTTTAAAAAGCTCAGGAAGCAAAGAGCAGAACAATTTAAGGATTTTTTAGCTATTTACAAGTATACGAAGGCACAGATAATAGTGGACATAAAGCCTCTTTGAAATATTAAATTACTAAAACGGAGAAACTGTGAATAAACCTGTTCCAGATACAATGACACACAATCATAAATCCGAAATTGCTAGTTTGAGCTTAAATAGCTCGGAAGTTCAGCCAGCAGTGAGAATGACAAGTAGTTATATCTATAATCGCTCTGAATTGCCTTTATCTACTCACAATGATGGCTCAGGAATACCCAAAGAACAAAAAAGAAATGACAACATAGTACCTAGCAACGTCGCCAAAATTAAAGTTATTGGTGTTGGTGGAGGAGGATGCAATGCAGTCAACCGCATGATTCAAAGCGGCATTGTCGGGGTAGAATTTTGGGCAATTAACACCGACGCTCAAGCTCTAGCTCAAGCTTCTGCTCCTAACCGCCTGCAAGTAGGTCAAAAATTAACTAGGGGACTGGGTGCGGGAGGAAATCCGGCAATTGGTCAGAAAGCGGCTGAAGAATCCCGCGAGGAAATTGCCACTGCGCTAGAAGATACCGATCTAGTTTTTATCACGGCTGGAATGGGTGGCGGTACTGGTACTGGTGCAGCACCGATTGTGGCTGAAGTGGCAAAAGAGATAGGTTGCTTAACTGTTGGCGTTATCACCCGTCCTTTTACCTTTGAAGGTCGCCGCCGTACCAATCAAGCTGAGGAAGGAATTTCCGCTTTGCAAACTAGGGTTGATACTCTAATTATCATTCCCAACAATCAGTTACTATCAGTGATTTCCCCAGAGACACCAGTACAAGAAGCTTTTAGAGTGGCTGATGACATTCTCCGCCAAGGCGTACAAGGAATATCCGATATTATCACCATTCCTGGCTTGGTGAATGTGGACTTTGCTGACGTACGTGCAGTCATGGCAGATGCAGGTTCAGCTTTAATGGGAATCGGCATCGGTTCGGGCAAATCGAGGGCGCAAGAAGGTGCAGTAATGGCTATTTCTTCTCCTCTGTTAGAGTCTTCCATAGAAGGAGCTAAAGGAGTAGTTTTAAATATTACTGGAGGTAAAGATCTGACCCTACACGAAGTCAATACGGCGGCTGAAGCCATTTATGAAATCGTCGATACTAACGCCAATATCATTTTTGGCGCGGTGATTGACGAACAGATGCAGGGGGAAGTAAGAATTACCGTGATCGCCACTGGCTTTACTGGAGAACCACAAACGGCAGCGCCAGCTAAGAAAGTAAAAGCCCCTCTCGATCGCAATAATAAGCCGACTGCAACTAGAAACCCTGCTCCAGCCAAGAAAAATCAACCGGAACCGGAAAAAGATAAAAATATCTTGGATATTCCTGACTTTCTTCAACGTCGCCGTTTTCCCAAACGCTAGTTGGTGTAAAAATTCGGAATACCTCGCGGAGCGATTCGAGCAATGGCTAAATTTGACCAAGTGGCTTTGACAATTGCTGGCTCGGATAGCGGTGGGGGTGCGGGAATTCAGGCCGATCTGCGCACCTTCTCGTTTCACTGCGTACATGGCACGAGTGCCATCACCTGTGTCACAGCTCAAAATACTCTAGAGGTGACGCGAGTGGAGGCGGTGAGTCCAGCAACAGTTATCGCTCAAATTGAGGCCGTAGTTAGCGATATTGGCGTAAAAGCGCTCAAAACTGGAATGTTACTGAATCAGGAAATTATTGAGGCAGTAGCTCGACAGGTGCAGAAATGGAATTTAGCCCCCCTAGTAGTAGACCCGGTGATGGTATCTCGAACGGGAGTCCAGTTGATTGACGATCGCGCTGTCGCCAGTTTGCGAGAGGTTTTGCTGCCTCTGGCTACCATTGTCACTCCCAATCGTTACGAAGCCCAGATTTTGAGTGGTTTAAGCCTCAATACCCTCGATGACATGAAAGCTGCTGCTCGCGTAATTCATCAACTGGGAGCATCGGCTGTTTTAGTCAAGGGAGGCGGGATGAAAGGTTCCCTGCGAGGCGTGGATGTCTGGTTTGACGGTCAGTTAGTAAAAATTTTGCAAACGACAGCGGTGGAAACATCTAACACTCACGGCACTGGTTGCACTCTCTCAGCAGCGATCGCCGCTAATCTGGCATGGGGAAAAGAACTACTACCAGCAGTTGAAGATGCTAAAAAATACGTTACAGAGGCACTAAGATACTCGTTAGATATCGGTGAAGGAACTGGCCCAGTGGGACACTTTTTTCCGCTGCAAGCGACCAACTGCAACACATCCTAATACTTTGTCAAGATTGATTTGAAGGATAAGTGTCATTCAAGAATTCACAAGTCAGAGAAGAGACATGACCTGGTTCAACTGTACAGAAGTCACAAGTCAGTGTCATTAAATTTTCTTCCTTGTACCCCCTGCCCCCTGTCTGTTCATCTCAACTCATCATTCTCAAAATTGACAGACTACTAAATTGAGGGGCTCTGAAAAGCTAATTTGTTCAATCTAAATAAATATCAAATTATATTAAATAATAATAATTATTCAGTAAGATTGACTTAGTAAATATTAAATAGTTGAAGCTGACTTCTAAGCGCATAAAGTGCTGATAACGATAACAGATAATTTTTAAATGGGTGCAATTCAAGCAATACGAGGAACAAAAGATATTCTGCCAGAAGAAATTGGCTATTGGCAGCAGGTAGAGGGAGTAGCGCGTCAGATACTTGGCAGAGCAGTTTATCGAGAAATTCGCTCGCCAATTTTTGAGCAAACCTCTCTATTTGAGCGGAGCATTGGCGAAGCTACCGATATAGTCGGCAAAGAAATGTATACCTTCAAGGATCGGGGCGATCGCTCGATTACCCTCCGACCAGAAGGGACTGCCGGGGTAGTCAGAGCCTTTATCGAACGTAATCTTTATGCCCAAGGAGGAGTACAACGCCTTTGGTATATGGGACCGATGTTTCGCTACGAACGTCCCCAAGCAGGTCGCCAACGTCAATTTCATCAAATTGGGGTAGAGGCAATCGGCACTAGCGATCCCAGAGCAGATGTAGAAGTAATTGCCATTGCTACTGATTTGCTCCAAACTCTGGGGCTGAAAACTCTCACACTCGACCTTAACTCGGTAGGACAAGGAGAAGATAGACAGCGCTATCGAGAAGCCTTAATTGAATATCTGCTCCCTTACAAAGACGATTTAGACCGAGACTCTCAAGAGCGTTTAACTCGCAATCCCTTGAGGATCTTAGATACTAAAGACCAACGCACCCAAGAAATTATTCATAACGCCCCCAGCATACTTGACTACCTCAACCCAAACTCCCAAAGATACTTCGAGCAAGTGCAGAACTTATTGAGAGATTTGGGAATTGAATATCAACTCAATCCTCGCTTGGTCAGGGGATTGGATTACTACACCCACACCGCCTTTGAAATTCAATCCGACGAGTTGGGAGCCCAAGCAACTGTCTGTGGCGGCGGACGCTACGATGGCTTAGTAACAGAATTGGGCGGTCCGGATACCCCAGCAGTGGGTTGGGCAATTGGCATGGAAAGGTTAATTTTACTCCTGCAACAGCTACAGCAAGCACCTAAGCTCGATCCAGATTTCTATATAGTCTCTAGAGGCGAAAAAGCAGAATCCCAAGCTTTAATCCTGGCGCAAAAGTTGCGCAGTTGTGAATTTAGGGTAGAGTTAGACCTCAGTGGTAGCGCCTTTGGCAAACAGTTCAAACGGGCTGACCGCAGTGGTGCAGTTGCTTGTCTAGTGCTTGGGGATGCAGAATTTGAAAGTCAAACAGTTCAGTTGAAGTGGATGTCCTCTAAACAGCAACAGACGATCTCGATCGCCGAACTGTTAAGTAAGAAAGACGAGTTACGAAACCAGATTGAAAGTCACAAGACTTGAGATTAAAGATGGAAGATTGGCAATTCCTACTGCAAAAAGAAGGCGATCGCTGCTGGTTACCTGTAAAAATGCCTCTCTTAGAAATCGAAGAAGGCAAATATCGCATATTAGCAAGTGGCGATCGTGCTAACGAAGACCTAGAAATTCGTCTCGCTCACCAAGCCTCCCCTCAAGATAAATCCCCACGTTGCTATCAGCAGCGATTACGTCGTACTAACCCAGCCGGGCTAGTTGTGATTATTCCCTTAACTTATCTCACTCCTGGTCTGTGGGAACTAAGCTGTGGCGGCGATCTGCTCTCCGAATTGGTGGGTAAACCTTGGCATAAATCCCTAAAATTGGAAGTTTTACCCAAAATAGGGACTGGAGTACCAGGGGATAACCAGAAAGACAGACAAGAAGTTGAAGAAGGCCGACCCACCCCAAGCCTCCCAGAAGTGAGTAGGCAGGAGGCAGGAGGCAGAGGGCAGAGGAGTGTGGGAAGTGTGGGAGTAATTTTGTCCCCCTTGTCTTTCCTGCCTCTTGATCCTGCTTACCTGCAGTGCAG
>JBFRWL010000348.1:0-12736 GCA_051439565.1 Prochloraceae cyanobacterium | reverse complement strand
AGCACCATGGCAAAGTGCAAGGCTTGTAAGTCTGCAGACTCAAACTTTCGTAAAATGTCAAACCCCTGCTGTTCTATTCTCAAGCCTCGCTCGGCAACTTCTAGTTCTTGTTGGAAGAACCTGAGTGTACCTATGCCGAATGCTATGACTAATAATGCCGCGCTAATGCAAGTGATATAGATCCATTTAGCTCGGCGACGGGCAGCATTCAGGATTCGATTAGCTACTTTTTGTGCATCTAGCTGGCGTTGAACTTCCGATTTATCCCACGCTTGGCTAGCTGTTAAAAAACGATAATCCCAATCACCTAAATTTTTGTCTTTAGCCCAGAGCATGGCACTCTGAAGTGCCTGACCCCGTAACAGACGTGACTCGTCTCGACAATTGGATTGTAACCAGGCATTAATAGCCTCAGCATAAGGTCGCAGCTCTGTCAATTCTCGCTCTACCCAACAGCGATCGAAGACTGCAGCATAGATGCGGTTGGAGCTTTGCAGTACTGGTCCCGAGTGTTGCTTGCTTACTAGACTCTTGACTACTAAACCCGATAGCAACAATTCCATCTGGGCGATACTGTTGTTTACCGGAACTTCACCTTGCGCTAAAATTTGACAGTAGAGGGCTAGCAGCCTGCCGGCTCGTTTTTCGTTCCGGAGCAGGCGATCGCGAATTGTCTTTAAGTGCGTCGGCTCGTCTTTGCTTTCCCAATCTTCGAGCACTTGCCGTTGCACTAAATCCTCGACCCAACGAGTAATTTGGGCGCGGGACACTCCATTGGCAGATGAGAAATGATTATCTGTCTGTTTATTGAAAGATTGTGATAGTTCGTAGTGAGCCAGCTTGCATAGTTTTTGCGTTAAAAAGGGCTGACCGCCAGTCCAAACTAATATCTCTTCTAGAAGAGCATGGGGAGCCGCACAGATATCTGCTAATCCTTTGGCTAAAGGCCAAACTTCATTTACTTGAATCCCTTCGATGTGGATGGCATGTCCGATGTTGAAAGGCGTTACATTTTTGTCCTGAATCAAATCTGATGGGGTTGCCACTCCCAGCATGACAAAGGTTAGACGCTGATATTCTGGCTTGCTTGCCCGCAAATTGAAACAATTGCGAATCCAGGTAAAAAAATATTTATTCTCAAATGGCAGACCGAGAATGCTATCTATTTCATCGATAAAAATGACAATTTTGTCGTCGAGCTGCTTCAGTATTACTTGCTCAACAAATTCACGCAACAAGGTTACTGGCGAGAGCAGCTCGTGTTTCCTCAACCAGTCGCTTAGAGAGGAGTAGTTCAAGAGTTGGAAATCATTGTTGAGCTCGAAAACGAAGGCTGTATACCACTGACGTTCGTTAACATCCCGACCTCCCAGCACTGTTAGATCGATCGCCGCGCAGGCGATGTCCTCCTGTTGGAGCTTGAGCATTGTCCGAAGCATCAAGCTCGACTTTCCAGTCTGCCTAGGAGTTAGAACATAACAAAACTCGCTCTCTTTAATGCTCGCATAAAGTTCTCTATCTGCCTGCCGCATCACATATGTAGGAGCATAGGGGGAAAGACTGCCGCCAACTTGATAGTTATATGCAGAGGTTGGTTCTATTAACATTTGCTCTCCTGTGAGTTGTTTACCGATCTACGCTATTGATATTTTTGATTGGTTTGCCACCCCTGCAATTAACCGCTCTTTCATATGGCTCGCTACTTACAGAATAAATATTTCCAGAAACATAGCGAAACACACGCAGCAAATAACGACCAGTAGGGATTTGCGAGAAATAATATTTGCCATTTGTTTCAGTATTCATTAATACTTGAGGGCTCTTGAATCCTACTCCTGCCTCTTGCCTTGCCTAAATAGTAACCTTTATTTGGGTCCAGGTACTTAATCGTGACTATTTTTCTGTTTTAGCTTGCTCACAGAATACAATTTTATACTTTCTTCAAAGGTTTCGATCGATTCATCTTAAAATTTATTCAAATTCAATAAAATTAGAAATGAATTTGGCTGAATTTACTCGAGCTCTGACCGGATAAAATCCAGTTAAATCAAGATATAGGACGTGTAAAGCTTTGTCTTTTACGATCTTGGAATTTTTCTTCAATCGTTAACTTTTTAGAATAGTCAAGTTGGAATAATAGAAAAATTCAGGTATTTCTCACAAATAAAAAGTGACAATAAGGTTACAAAGTCAGAAATTATTGAATTAGATTTTGAACTTTTCTAAAACAATAAGTTGAGATTTGATCGAACTTATTTCTACTTTTTTTGAACTTGAAGAAACTTAAAAATAGCTTGATTAAATTCAACAGAATATGCAACATTAAAGTAACAACTACCAGAATTTTGAGGTTAATTGAGAATAATTAAACCTCAAAAATCTTAGTTGATAATATTTTGAGAAAATTCAATAAAATTAGCTAAAAATCATGGGAAAAATTACTATTTTCTGGCGTCAAGGTTGTCCTCACTGCCAGCGAGCCAAAAAATACCTAGAAGCCAAAAATATCCCTTATGAAGGGATCGATATTACCAATGATGAGCGCGCCAGGTTGGAAATGATTTATCTCAGCGGCAAGCAAACTGTTCCAGAAATCTTCTTCAATGAAGAACTCATTGGCGGAGCTAGCGACTTACTAGAAATGGACGAGCAGGTTTTGGCGCAAAAAGTCCAATCAACCCTAGCTGCACCTAATCCAGACTTCCCGCCGCTAGTCTCGGATGAAGTGTTGGAGTCTGTCGAACTGCCGATCGCTAAAATCTTAGACAAATACGCCGTCAATCCCAGAGAACTGCCAGATGTGCAGGCAGTGACGGGGTATGTAGTGGGGGTTTTAGGGACTGATTCTCCCAAATTGTACGATTACATGGGCATTGGTGAAGATTTTATCGGTACCTGGAATACCGTATTTCTCAACTTCTATACTCGTACCTTCGATCTTGCTCCCGATCTACTGGGCTTGATTTCCTTTGCTACTAGTCTAGCTGCTGGTTGTAGCTACTGTTCGGCACACGCAGCTAACATTTCTCTGGATACCGGTACGATGCCGGACCATCTCAAGCAGTTGTTTGACTTCTATACCAGTCCCCAACATCCCACTGATGACTCAGTCTTACCTTTCTCGGAATTAGAAAGAGCCGTAATTCGGGTATCTCGTGGAGCGACGTTAAATACTGTCGATGAGCGAGATCTTCAACTGATTAGCAAACTCGATGCGGAAAATGCGCCAAAGATTATTGAAGCAATGGGTTTAACCTGTGCTGGTTACGGCTACTTCAATCGCTTTAACGACCTGCTAGGAGTCGAAATTGAAGGCTCACAACAGCACGCTATCAAGAACGTATTTGGCGAGAGCTGGGATTTCGGCAAACACGCTACCGAAGATGACGAAGCGCGTCGTACCGCTCAGGAGGCTCAGTCCAATGCCGATGTTGCCAAAGGATTGGAAGCTGCTAAGGTTTTTCTGAAGACTTACAGTCCCAAGCTTTTAGCTAAATTAGGTGACGATTGGAAAGCATATTACCAACAAGAAATTGGGGTCGTACCCTTGTGGATTGAATCCTTTCCCGATCGAGATTGTCAGCGTGCAGTGGCTAATGTTTTTGACAGTTTCTACCATCGGGGAGAAGTTTCCGAAGAACTAAAAAACTTGATGCTCTACGTATTGACTAAAGGTAGTGGTCACGAGTATCTCAGGCAACTAGCAGCTTACTTAGCATACCAGGCAGCAAATAAAGAAGGAAAAAGTTCCGCACAAGCAAAAGAACGGCTTGCTAAGAGTGTGGATGCTGCCAAGAGTAAGAAGGGGGATTACGGGCCCTTTGACGAGAAAGAATGCACTGCCTTGCGTTATGCGCAGACGGCAACGAACTACCCTCCCTATACTCCCAGTCCGATAGTGTTATCTCTCCAGAAGTACTATACCCCCAAACAAATTGTCGAGATGACGATGGCGTTATCTATTGCCGGTGTAGCCCAGCGTTGGACAGCAATCAACAAGCCCCCAGCATCCGAGTTAGAAGTGGCTAAGTTTTTCAAGACCAATTCCCATGCGTTTGAATTGCTCGAAGACCGCAACCTCATGGTAAGCGCAAGAACAAAATAGCCATTTTGACAGAATCTCCTTAGGAATTAATTATCAATGGCGATCGCTTCTCAACTGATTCAAGCGATCGCTAATGTCAAAATCTGATTTTTATGGCAGCTAATAATATCAAAGCTGCGGGACACGCCGTCTTATCCTGTGGAGAGAACTCGTTAGAGGTCTGTGTGAAGCAGGAACCTGCTCCAACAGCTTTGAAGCTCGCTTCTTAAACTGGAATGGGGAATCCCTCGCTTTCAGCGATGGGAGGATGTCAATGTGGAATCGAGTCAAGCCGACCAGTGAGTCAGTTTAAACCCCTCTCTCTGTGCGCCGCCTCAAGACCTGAGCGCGATCGCCGTCAGTACAGTCTGCGACCGCTGAGGCTGACTGAAGCTTCCAATTAGCACGCAAGAGAAAATGCTCGGACAAACCTGATTCTAGTAGTACAGAGTTCTGATTATCTGTATCTGGACAGCGGATAAATGTTGCCAATTCGGATTGAAACTTAAACATCTCAAATTAGATAAATAGTTTTTGAAGAGCTGATGTGGTGACTAACTTAAAAAAAGAATTTAACTTAACTAAAAACCCTGCCTTAATTTTACCTCTCCGATCGAGTGCTTGAATAGTTCCTGTCCATGATTTTTGCTTGTTTTCAAGATTAAGATTAATTATTAATTATGGTCGGACGTTACCCTAAGCAACTACCATTTTGAAACAATTTTGTATGAATGGCTATTAAACTTGTCAAAATGAGTAAGCATTCGGCCGTTAGCTTTCAGCTTTTAGCTTTTAGTAAAACACTCTCTGCTAATGTGATAAAAATCTAGAAAATGCTGTTGACCTTTATTCAAAAACTGAATGCTGAGTGCTGATAGCTGAATGCTTATTAAAAAAGTATTCTTGTCTGTTTTATTTTGGTTCAGATTAAATTTCTTGACTCAAGGCAGAACGAGCTGCTAACGAAACTGATAGCATCCACCAGCCACTGGTTAATAGGTCAGTTCCCACCAGTATACCAATCACCCACACTGCATTTGATGGCCATTCGGACCCAATGAAAATTCCCAGAATTACTCCTGCTATTCCGCTAGCTAGTATCCATCCCCAGTTGGGAGCAGGACGTAATTGGAAAGCCAGGAAAGTTTCCAGCACCCCATTGACAAAAATTAATATTCCTAATGCTAAGGTCAGCGTTAGCATCCCTTTAAGCAGATCGCTCATTAGCAACAAACCGCCAGCGATATAGAGTCCACCGAGTAAAAGTTTGAGCAGGAAAATTCCGGCTTTACGGGTTCTAAAGGCGTAGAGTACTCGGCAGATACCATTCAACACAAGAACCCAGCCAAACATGAATGTAGCGGCGAGAGTAACGAAAAAGGGTTCGGCTATTGCTATTATACCGAGAATCATCATCATGATTCCTAGCGCTAGCCCCCATCCAAATCCTTGACGCAATTCATTCAATTCTGGAGATGCATTAACTTTCATGAGCGCTTACCTACTATTACTTTTTCTGCTTGTATTCGGGCTTCGAGTGCTTCTAAGGTAGCCACTTCTGCCTCTTCCATAGCCGCCAAAGCGACAAAAATGGCTGAGACTGCATAGTCTTCAGCTTTATCCGCGTATTTGTTGAGTTTATCTAGCTCTCGCTTGGCTTTCCATTCTGCCAATTCGGTTTTCTTGGTTTCAATTTGTTCTTCGAGCTTCGCCTTGGCCAGTGCAACTTCTGACTTCTTAGCCGCCAGTTTAGCTTTCACCTCGTCGAGTTGAGCGTGGATGGTAGTCTCTGCTTCCTTGGAGCCGGCTTCGAGGTTGGTCTTGACGTTGTTTAACTGAGTTTCGAGCTTCTTCAATGTGTCTTGTACGCTATTGCAGAAATTGTTGATTTTCTTACTCATTATGTTGTCTCCTGCTTTTTGTTATTGTTTTATTTGTCTGTTTGAGCTTTCTAACAGAATACAATTCTAGCTTTCTCTTCCAAATTTCCTAATTAATTGAACCACCTAATTAGAAGTTTTATCTACTTTTTAGTATTGCGTATTTTATTAGTTTTAATCTAACTATTTTTACAATTATTCAACTTCAATAAAAGTAGAAATGAATCTGACTAGATTTTATCGATCATTTATCTGCAAAAAACCATACACAACAAGGTTTACAAGATTTAAAGTCTTGTTTTTGTAATCTAGACATTTTCTCTCGATCGCTAACTTTTTAGAATATTCAAGTCAGAAGAATAGAAAAATTTAGGTGTTTTTTACAAATGAAAAGTGATAATCTGGTTGCAAATTCATAAATTCTTGAATTAGATTTTTACTATCATACATCACCAAATTCCTTCCAACTTCTTAAATAAACTTTTTAATGTAAAAAAAATCAATTAGATTGAGGAGTTTAGTTAAATTGATTTCAACTTTTATTGAAGCTAAAAAGAATAAAAAAGCCGAAGATATTCAAGATAATTATATCTATAATATTTCTAACAATATAGATAGACTGCGGATGATGATCGTCCTGAATTTTGTGACCAAAGCTTTACCTTTGGGATGCAGAATTTAAATGAGTTTTCAGTTTTCTTAATGCCGTACTTTTTTGAAAAATTAATTTATTAATGAGCTTATAAGTAAGCATTAAGCCGTTAGCTTTCACCTTTCAGGAAAACACTCTCTGGCAATGTGATAAAAATCAAGAAAATGCTGTTTTCTTTTATTCAAAATCTGAATACTGAGTGCTGATAGCTGAATGCTTGCGCTTATAATTAATTCAAACGGATGTTTTAAAAATGGAGGGATTTAATTATGCAGACGATCGAGAGAAAACAGGTTAAATATTGTCAAATTCAGGGTAAATTAGCAGGAATAATTCAAGTATTTCAAGGTTTAATTTATCAAAAAAGAGAGTTTATTAAGATTAAATTTTATCCTAAAAATCAAAAAATAAATGCCTACAAAAGTTGTCAAAAATTAGTGGATAGTAGAATACCAGCCATAATTATCAAAGAAAAAAGAGGTTACAGTTTGTGGATATTATTTAAGTCACTTTTTACTCAAAAATACTCAATTAATTCTGCCTCAGATTTTATGATAGTTAGTGTGAAACAGCAAGGTTTTAACCGATTCAAGTCCCTCGCTATTTTTTTAGCCATCCACTTAATAGGAACAGTTATCCTAGCCAGTAACATGGCACTTTTAATTCCTGAACAAACACTGCCAAAGTGCGATCGAATAGAAAGTGATTGTCCAGGAAAAATCGAAGTGCTTGAGAAACTGACCCAAGTTGCTATGGACAGTCTATTGGAGAAGGGAACAGGGAACGGGCAACAGGCAACAGATTCACAGAATTGATCTGTTGCAGTATTTTTTGAAATTGGTATTATCTTCTGGGAATTCAGCGCTTTAACGTTTCTGAGGGGAGTTCGCCAAAGAGTTGACTGTAATCTCGGGCAAATCTACCGAGGTGAAAGAATCCCCATTGAGTAGCTACTTCGGTGACGGACGTGGTTAAGGGAGAAGCAGCTAGAAGTGTTCTGCGGGCTGCTTCTAGTCGTTTCTGTTTTAAATAGGCCATCGGGGTAATTTCGTAATGCTGCTTAAAACCTTTTAACAGAGTAGTAACGTGGACTCCGGCAGCGGCAGTAATTTCAGCCAGAGAAACTGGTTGGTCGAGATTAGCCTCAATATAGTCCATTGCTTGCCTAACGTAAGCTGGCAGACAGCCTTCTTCTAATTGAGTTTCTAGTGCTAAGCTGTAGTTGACCGCTTAACGGGAGTTCCAGAAAAAGCCATCCTTCTCCAGGATTCGGCTTAAGTGAGATTCCATTTTTGTACTTTTCAAGAGTAAAAAATAGTTGCGCAACTGCGTAAGCACTGAAATCAGCACTAAATTCTTCAATTGGCTCGATCTGACCAGCGATGCCGAATTCTTCAGAAAGAATGCTTAGATATTCTTCTGGGTTGGTCGTTTTAAATTTTATGAGCTCAACAGTTCCTTTGCCAATCATGATCGCTAAAATAGCTTGCCAAAAATTTACTAGCTCGCACTAAAAAAATGGATAAAGACTAATTATAGGATATTCAAAAATTCTGTGGATTTGTACAGTCATTTTTAGTTGTTTATCCAAGCTATACTCACCTGAGATCGAACGCTTGATTAATCGAGTCTGAATCATCGATCGACAAATTTAATGGAAGTTATGATTTCTCCTGACCTAAAAAACGTTTTATCCAGTTTTAATGCCCTCTCAGATCCTTTGCGACTTCAAATAGTGGAGTTATTGCGTTTTCAAGAGTTATGTCTTCGCGAACTTCGCTCCCAACTCGAAGTAGGTCCGTCAAAACTATCTTTTCATCTCAAACAACTCAAAGAAGCCAATCTCCTTTGTTCCTACCAAAAAGGACGCTGGGTTTACTACAGTCTCAATTTAGCTCAACTTGTTTTTTTAGAACAGTATTTAGCTGAATACCGACGCTTTAGTCGGCGTTCGGGTAGCAATCATCTGACCCACAACTAGTCTAAACTCCCAATTTGAAATGATGGGTTGAGATAGGACAAGGGAGACAAGAGAAGATAGAGTTGTTGCCACATCTTTGGATTGCTCCTCATCTTCCCACACTCCCCACACTTCCCACACTTAACTTTACTTTTGTCCGATTACTTACTGAATTAACTACCTCTATCAATTGTTGAGGCTCAAATGGTTTTTTTAAGTAATGCATTACCCCTAACCATTTAGCTCGTAGTTGATTGATGATTCCTTCTTTACCTGTAAGCATAACTACAGGAATATTTTTCAATTTACGAGAACGCTGTAGCATCTCGCACAATTCAAAGCCGTTCAACTCAGGCATATTGATATCCATCAAAATTAATATCGGTTTGTAACGTACTAGCGCTGTTAAGGCTGTAGTCGGTTCGGGAATACTCAAAACTTGATAACCTACCGTTTCGAGGATTTTTTTGACCTGCAACTGTACGCTCTTACTATCATCCACGCAAGCTACTATAGGAACTGATTGAATGGATTTGTTCCCACGCCCGGATGATTGATATTTTTCTTTTTGATGATCCTTGTTTCTAAGATTTGTTGGAGAATTAGCCTTTGGTAATGGAGAATGTTTGACTAAAGTGTCGATCGGTGTTTTAGAAAAACAACTGGGTTGGTTTAATTGGCTAGCCAAGTTAACGGGAGTCAGATTTTTAGAGAAGTGTGATAAGGTGACACTTGGCTGCTGTATTGTTGGCTCGTGGTCCGGTTTTTCTCCTAAGGAAAGCTTCTCCTTTAATAACCACAAGCTGATGCAATTCGGCTCCTTAACAATAATTGAAGTCACTGGGACTTGACGCTCTAAATATTGCCGACAAAGGTGGATAGCACCGGCTAACTGATCGCAAGCTAAAGATGTCAACTTGACAAAAAGATGCCCTCGATATCTGAGAGCCGGTCGAATTTGAATCGCACCAGATTGAGAAGATTTAATCTGGCAGTATTGAACATCTGAGGCATGAAGAATAAACATCTGTTTTCGTGATTTTATTTGACTAAATTTAATCTTTTATCTCGAGCAACAAATCTGATTATTTGTGCGTAAGCTATTCATCCTTTCCGATGGCTAATTCAGACCGCTATGAGATAAGTTGGCAGTTTTTTGTGAATGTGAGCCCAACTATCTGAGGTAATAATTTAGGTCAGGGATATCGCCTAAAATTAGTAGATAGACGAGTTTTTTAGAGTCCTTATTAGCTCTAGCTTTTGATTCGAATACTTCGATCTAGCATGACCTTTATTGAATATATTGCAAGCTTAATATATGGTAAAAGTCATGATATTTTTTATGATTTGCTCTTAGTTATTTTTTGCCAATTAAAGGTTACAATCTGGCTGGAAATTAAGAAGTTATTGAATTAGATTATAACTAAAGCGCCTGACCCAAAATACTGTCTTGTCTCTGGGTTGTAATTTTCCCTAAAAGGTGTACCAGTAAACTGGCAAGCGTCTAACTAGGCTAAAAAACTCGCTATTGAGTTCAAAAATAGTGAGGACTTCATGTAATTTTTAATATCGCATATTTAATTAACTTCAATCAAGCAACTTTAAACTTTCTTCAAGTTCAAAAAAAGTCGAACTATTTGTATTTTGGTATATTGCGTTGAGGAAAAATAAACCTAAAACCAATTTCAAACTATTTTGTAGAGTTCTGCTGTATTAAGCAAATCTATTCCTCTTTGGTACTTGCTCTTATTGCTTTCCCTTAATGAATACATTTGTTTGAGCCAAGATGTTAATTTTTGAAAAGCCAATGTCTTATCGCTCTTAGATTCAACCTCAATTTCATAGAAAATGTTTACGCGGTCTCCTACCCTTATCTCTACTTTGTCCAATGCTAGCTCAGCGATCGAAAGTCCGTTCCTATCGCAGATTGAACGGACAGTTCTTTGTGTGTTTAATCTAAAAAATGGTCTAAGACCCCAACTTAAAAATACTCCTTCTACACCATTTTGCCCTAGCCGAATAGAATCATCTTTAGCATTGGTTAGATGATTTCTCTCAAGCTCCATATGTACTTTTTTCATTAATTTAGAATCGGGAACCCCTTCAATCTCCTCTCTACAAAAACTAGTCTGTAGCGGTGTTTCTGATTGTTGCTTAGGTAGTTTAAGGGTAACTAGGAAGCAATTATTACCCTTTTGCCGAGTTCTGAGACTAACCCCATTATTTAACAGACTTAGGGTGGAGTTATCGTAGTAGGTATCTATATGCTCCATCCGTTTGGCTAAAGCTAATTGAAAATTATCATCGATCGAGGGTATGACTCTAAGTTCATTAAATATTTTAGCTGCCTCTATTTCGGGGACTAAATACTTCATTTCCAACTCTATCAAAGTTACCTCCTACAATTTGTGTAAAGCTCATTATTTTAGGGTACTAGTTTTCAGTTTCAGCGACGATTTGTCCGCTTTCAATTGCCTTGACGAATGCCTCGTAATCCCGTTCGGTTTGGTCTCCGTAAGCTTCGGCAAAGTCGGCGATCGCTCGCTCTAAAACTGCAGATTTACCGCAGTATCCGGCAATTTTAGCAATATCCCCCGAACGAGCATGAGCTCGGGCGAGCAGAGTTCCACAGGCGCGAGCATACGTGGCAAAAGCCGACCCCTTCAGCCATTCCAGAGGCATTGACCCTTTCATATTTTTCATCTGGCGCACGTAGTAAGGACGACCGTCAATCGATGTCCAGCCTAAGAGTACGTCTGTTGCTGCTTGTAAGGAACGCTGTCCCAACACTACCCGCCTTCCTTCATGTTTTAGTTCTCCTGGTAAGGGAAAAGTATAGGGAGCAAAAGAGGGCGTTACCGCCTCTTTAACTTGTAGGAAAAGCGGATCGCGATCGTCGTTGCCAAAGAGCATCACTAAATAGGCCCGCAGCCCCACACTGCCAACTCCTACTACACGATGTGCTACATCGGCTACTCGATAACGTTGAAACATGAAACTGCGTTCGGGAGAGAGGGTTTTGGCATAGGGAACGAGGGAAGCAATGACTTTCTGAGCAGTTTCTTCATCAGTTCGTTGCAAAATTGGGGGACGATCTAAGAAACTCCAGTCACCACCGATCGAACGTTGGGCTACCTTGGGGAGTAAGGTGACATTGTTCTTCTCCTTGGCCTTTGCTACTGCTTTTCTTCCTATTGCCTGGGTCTTGGCATCAGGTTTCAAGAGAGGGTTTTCTTGCCCTAGATAGTGGTGTAGATACCATACCTCCAGCACCCTCAGACTTTGCAGACGATTGGCATTCTCCCGATAGCCGGCCACACACTCCAGCACCGCCTCCCGGCGCTGGCTTTTACGCAACCCCTTTTCTCGTCCGGCCACATTAACACTGGCAGCTAAGCGTTTAAGATCCCATTCCCAGGAACCATGAGTGACTTCATCAAAGTCATCTAGGTCGAAAACTACCGTTCGCTGGGGAGTGCCGTATAGTCCAAAGTTATTGAGGTGAGCATCGCCATCAATAATCACTTGCAGCCCTGAAACCGGAGTCTGAGCCAAATCCCAAGCCATGACTGCTGCCGCACCCCGTAGAAAAGCAAAGGGAGATGCTGCCATACGCCCCATGCGCAGAGGAATCAGATGTTCTTGGCGACCTTCATTAGTCGCTCTCAGAATATCTAGGGGATTGGGGCGATCGGCTGGTGTTTTCCAGTGTGCGTGGCTTTCTCGTGAAATTCTCTCCCGTAAGGCTTTGCCTATCTCTCTTCGTTCTAGCCAAGTACCTAGGGAGAGATAGGGTTCGTATTTGAGGGTTTTCTGCCAGGGTGAGAGGTCTTGGAGCAAGTAAAACCGATGGGAATGGGTTTGAGATTGTGCGTTCATAAAGATTAATTTTTCCTGTTCAAATAAATCGGTTGGTCATGCTGTTCTAGGTTATGTTGCAAGAGTTCGAGCTACTCCTGTTGGTCTTTGTTTTTGTTGTCTGAAACTTTCCGCTTATTTGATATAACCGTCCAGCGAGAGAATTCGCGTTGAGCGCAGACCAGTCTCGACTATATCTCCTTCTCGATCTCCGAAGCAGCAACGCTCGCCCATCTTCACAGGTCGATCGGCTAATAAGATGATTCCGGCAATCATGTTTTCTAGTGTCGGTCTGGCTGCCA
>JBFRWL010000347.1:0-6590 GCA_051439565.1 Prochloraceae cyanobacterium | reverse complement strand
GATTAAACCGCCTACCCCAGGTCGCATGGGAGCTTACAAGGATGCCACGGAGAAGAAATTCAAGATTTTGGTTAAAGGTTCTAAATTTGACAGTCCTCGGCGCGTTAGTACCACAGAGTACATCGTTTCTGGGAGCAAGATGACCCCACAAATTCAGCGGATTAATCGTACTGGGGCCAAAATTGTCAGCATTACAGAAATCGCGTAACGAGCAAACAGTCGATCGCTGACAAATAACCAATAAATAGAAAAAAGTGTACGGAACACGCTGGTTGAGACTAGGTGTTAGGTGTCAGGTGTTAGGTCTGAGGTAGCGCAATCTTAAGGAAACAATTTACCTAACATCTAATACCTTATCACCGCTAGCAGATAACAAATAACAAATGATAAGTAGGAGGAATGTTCATGTCACTATGGGTAACAACTGAGCCGTTAGAATTGAGACCTGGTGCTACGGAAGATGATGTGCAGAACATTATCCGGGCAGTATACAAACAGGTTTTAGGTAATGCCCATTTGATGCAGAGCGAGCGCCTCACCAGTGCAGAATCCTTGCTGCGTAATGGCGATATTACTGTACGTGGTTTTGTTAGCATAGTTGCTAAATCAGACCTGTATCGCTCCTTGTTTTTTGAGGGCTCTTCTCAGTACCGTTTTATCGAGCTGAACTACAAGCATTTTTTGGGACGAGCTCCCCAAGAGCAAGCAGAAATTTCCCAACACGTCCAAACCTACAAAGAGCAAGGTTACGAAGCTGATATCGATTCTTATATCGATAGCGAGGAGTATCAGACAAATTTTGGCGAAAATATAGTTCCTTATCCTCGCAGCAATACCACCCAAGTTGGAATTAAAAATGTAGGCTTTAACCGCACATTTTCTCTATTCCGGGGAGATGCTACTAGCGATAGCAGCAATCAAGCCAAACTGATTAGCGATCTAGGAGCTAATTTACCGACAAAAATTACTGCTCCTGCTGCTGGTGGGGGCACTCCCGTTCAGACCGCCAAGCGTTTCCGCATCGCGGTAGCTAAGGCTGGTGTTGGTCCGCGCTACAAGCGCAGCAACGCGACCTATGAGATTAGCTATGAGCAGATGTCTCGAACAATTCAAAACATTCACAAGATGGGAGGCAAGATCCTGAGTATTACTCAGGTTGCTTAATTTTCCATAGCAACTGACTTGATAAAAAATAGGGAGGTGTTATTAATGTCTGGCATGACTACCACTGGCGCTAGTGGTCTGAGTGATTATGACGCTCGTACAGTTGAGATTGAGGTAACGGGTTTGTGTCGTCAAGATGTAAGCCGCACGAGTAACTACAAGGTAAAAGTACCTCACTCAAGTATGGTTAAGACAATTCAGACTATTAGCCGCATGGGTGGCAAAATAAGTAATATAAATGTAGTGCATTTATATCCTGCTCCCAGTGAGGGAGAATCTTCCGGTGAGGGAGAATAAATTTGCAACTGGCAAGAGCTAGTTTTACTGAGTCTGTGTAGGGGGAGAGGGAAGATAATATTACTTTCCTATCACCCCACACTTCCTAAAATTCCCCGTCCTCTCAAGGATATATCTTCCTTAAGGGAAAACTGGACTGAAACGGAAACTCTTTTTGCTCGGTTAAGGCGTTGATCGATTAGCGTAAATCATTAAACGGGGTAAGAGTAAGTATAGTGCGGTTGTATTTGCAGCTAGAAAGGAAGTTAACTCTTAAAGATATTAGCGCTCTTTTTAGAAAAACGGGGGAGTATCTTAGCTTATTATCATTTGTAATTTATCGCTTTCAAGTCAGTCATTTTGTAATGGATATTACCAAATTTGTGGAACTTTCAATTGGGCGTTGGCGATCGCAGCGTAGCGCTCATCACTTAGCTTTCGGACACTTTGAAGAAGTTCTCTCCACAATTGATATAGTTCCTCTTGCTGCAGACGATCCGGCGGTCATTGAACTATGTAAAGCTTGCGATATCGATAGCCAGATGGTATCTAACCCCTTTCGCATGAGTTGGGAGGGAGAGTCGGACTGGGATGAAGAGGAGACACTTCAAGGTACGACGGTGCTGGTGCCAGTTCCCGATCGCCAAGTTCCTAGCAAAGGGAAGTTACTGCGCGATCGAGGATATGCAGAAACGATGACTGCGGTGAGTACTTATCAAATAAGTGAAGATGGTACCTTTATCCTTTTAACTCAGTACGATCGGGCAACTGCTGAGGAAAAGATTTGGTTTGCTACACCTAATTTAAGATTTCGCGTCTCTCTGATTAAAACTAGTAGTGGAAAAGGCGTAACAACTGCTTCTTTTTCTTCAGAAATTCGTACTGTTTCAGCAAAACCTGATAATTAATCTTAGTTTAATAATAAATCGAACTTGAAAAAACTTTTAACAAAATTATGCTGGGAGAGAAATGAGGGAAATAATTGATAATAATCAGGCGAACGATCGTAAAAATAACAATAGTTTGATGCTGGAACTAGCGCGTTTAATGGCAGGAGATTTTAGCAATCAAAAGCAGGCATTTGAAGACCCTGTAAATTACGCTCACATTCGTGTTTTTTTTCGTCCCCTACCTTTTGCCTTCTTTTCTGCCATTGGCTTTTATTCCGAGCAAGTATATGATTACGATCTCTGGACTCCCTACCGTCAAGGAGTGCATCGTTTAGTCGATCGAGGAGACCATATTTATATAGAGAATTACAGTCTTAAAGATGCCTTGTTATATGCTGGTTCAGGAAGTAATTTAGAAATTTTGCAGACGATTACTCCTGAGTCTATTGAGAGGCGTCATAATTGTTCGATGATTTTTGTAAGAGAGGGAGGTACTTTTCGAGGCAGAGTAGAAGGAAATAATTGTTTAATTCAACGCAATGGTTGCCAGACTTATTTAGTTAGTGAAGTAGAACTAACTGAGAATACTTGGGTGAGCTTAGATCGGGGTATGAATGTTAATACCAACGAACAAGTTTGGGGCTCAACTTCTGGTCCATTGAGGTTTGAGAAAAGGGAGAGTTTTGCTAGCGAACTCCCTGAAATGATTGCGTCATCTTCATCATATTATTCATAAGGCTGATTGATATGATGAGCGTATCGGAGCTAAAGGAAACAATGCTACCACCAGTAGCTCTTAAAAAGATGCAAGCCTGGATAAGAAGTCGGCATCTAATCTGTTCGGGGCATTTTTTTATTTTTGAAACCTTAGAATATTCAACTGTTGAAAGGTTTGAGGATTGTGTTTCTAGTCTAGGTGGAACTTTAATTTCAGTCGAACCAGTCAAGAAAGTTTGGATTGGCAATCACCGACAAGTCATTCTTTATCAAGCCAAAGCTAGTTTGCACACGCCCCATCACGAACTGAAACAGTATTGGATTAAATTCGGTGGTTTTTATACAAGATTTGACGAAAATCCCTCCAGTAGAAAATTGAGGAAATAGTGAAAATGGTCAATACTTTTATCAACCCAGTAATTGGTACTGCTTCGCAATTAGGTGTCAGCTTCTTTGAAGAAACAGAAGCGATCGAACTGCAACCTGGATTTTCAGAGTCAGACATTGAAACGGTAATTCGAGCCGTTTATCGCCAAGTTTTGGGCAACATTCACTTGATGGAAAGCGAACGGCTAACAATTGCTGAATCACAGCTTAAAGGAGGAGAAATTACCGTCCGCGAGTTTGTGCGTCAAGTAGCTAAATCAGAGCTTTACAGCTCCCGATTTTTCTTTAACTGTCCTCGCTACCGAGCAATTGAGTTGAATTTCAAACACCTACTCGGTCGCGCACCTGAAAGCTACGAAGAGATGCAATATCACAGCCAACTGCTAGATGAAGGGGGGTTCGAGGCTGAAATCGATTCCTATCTCGATAGCGATGAATACGAACTAGCATTTGGGGAAAATGTAGTTCCCTATTATCAAGGTTACAAAACTCAGACGGGTAAGAATGTCATTGGATTTACTCACCTGTTCCAGATACTGCGGGGTTCTTGTAGCAGCGATCGCTCCAGTTTTGCAGGGATTGGCTCTCGACTGAAAAAGTATATCCTCTCCAATACCCCCAGCGCAATGATTCCGCTGTCATCTCCTCCTCCCTATCAGCCCGCATCTCAGCCATTAACTGATGTCAATAAATTATTATCTAAGGTACTAGGCATCAAGAGCCAGCCAGTATCAACTTTTAAACAAGCTGATTCAAGCTTCATAAATGTCTTAGAACAAGAGCAACTAGCCTTACAACGTCAGTATCAGTCATTTGAAGATACTTCTCCAATTGAGTTAATAGCTGGTCGTTCGGAAGAAGAAATCGAAACTGTAATTCGAGCTGTCTATCGGCAAGTTTTGGGTAATGCCTATGTCATGGAAAGCGAGCGCCTTAGGGTACCTGAATCCCAGATTAAACTTGGTGAAATTAGCGTGCGCGAGTTTGTACGTCAAGTTGCTAAATCAGAGTTGTATCGCTCCCGATTTTTCGAGAACTGTCCCCGCTATCGATCGATTGAGTTGAATTTTAAGCACCTGCTCGGTCGCGCTCCTCACGATTACTCGGAAACCTTCTATCACAGTCAGGTGCTAGATCAAGGAGGTTTCGAGGCAGAGATAGATTCCTATATCGATAGCGACGAGTACCAGGATGCTTTTGGGGAGAACGTAGTGCCGTTTAACCGAGGCTACAAAACCCAGACAGGGAAAAAACTGCTTGGTTTTACTAATATGTTCAAACTCCTTCCGAGTCTTTCTACTAGCGATAAATCTGGGTTATCAGGCAATCAGCCCAGGCTAACTGAACCGCTGATTTATAATAATCCAGGTGGAAAAGCTCCTGTCACCGATATCGATAAATTACTGGCTGAGGTATTTAAGCCGAAACCTATAGAGCAACCAACAGTAGCGAAGCAGCTATATACCAAAGCTTATCAAGAATTACAACGAGAGTGTGAGGAACAAGAAAATACTATCAAAACTCTAAAACAACAATTGGCTGAGTTACAGCCTTTTGCCACGATCGGAGTCCGAGAGTTGAACAAATGGCAGTCAAAAAGCTCTGCTACTAATGGCGAAAGCCAATTACCTCCTAGCTTGCTAACTCAGAGCTCGACTACTCAAACTTTTACGCCAACAGACACTTATCAAGACTTGCAAAGAAGGTCTGAACAACAGAAGCAAGATATTACAGCCTTAAGAGAAAAAATTGCTGACTTGCGGCGCTTTGCCACAATTGGAGAAGCACGTTTGAACAAGTGGCGCACTCGTACTTTTTCTTAATGAATAAATTTCTTGCTTTAAGTTAGGCAATAGATAAGAGGTAGTAGATTTTAGGTGTTAGTTTCTTGCCTGCTCCCTTCTGCCTCTACCCATATCTCTATTATTACCTGGCTGTAGCTACAATAAATAAACAAGAATACCCCGTTAGAATTTAAAGTAAGCTGTTTAGGCAAACAAAAAATTTAACTGCGGTAGTTTTAAACGACGACTCAAACCTAGATTCTGTCAAAATTAGAGTCTGTCATTGATTGATTTTATAAACATAATTGGAGGCGCAGAATTCCTCTACGGGTAAAAACATCGAGCGGTACAGGCGTTTCATGAAACGTCTCTTCGTTGTCTTCAATCGCTCTCGTTTTATACCCGCAGTACTATAGCTGCGAATTACGATGGCAAGAAAGAGGCGTAAAGCTTCCACCCAGTCTTCAGTAAGTAAGTCTAAACTGGGAATTTCCCTGACACCTACTGCACTGGAATTGTTCGCTCGGATGGCAAACACAGCCGGACTATCTAAGTCCCAACTGGTAGAACAAATTGCCAGAGGTTCAGTAGCGATCGCCAGTCAAACAGCAGATACCACGATCGCCTTAGAAACAACACCAGAGGCGACCACAGAAACTAACGCTACAACCGCAATTAAAATATTAACTGGCGACGAAGAATCTATTAGTCAAGTTTCTGAGCAGGAGAAAGAATTAGTTGCTCTAGAAACCTATGAATCTTTGCAACAAGAGTGTCAGCAGCAGACTAATCTGATTGCCGATCTGCAAAAGCAACTGAGCGAACAATCTGTCGAAGCTCAAAATTATCAGTCTCTTCAAGAGCAATATCAAGAACAAGCTAATCTAGTTACCCAATTAAAACGCCATTTAGCTCAAGAGGAATCTCAAGTTAGTCTAATTGCTGAGTTAGAAAGCCAGCTTAGCCAAGAGCGATCGCAACTAACACAAACGACGGGACAACTAGAAGCTAAACAGCAGCAAATCGAGCAATTAGAACAAAACTTAAATCAACAACAATCTCAACTCGAGAACCAAACACAGACTTATCAAGACTTAGAACAACAATTCTCCGCCAAAGAAGCCGAAATAGCTCAACTACAACAACAACTTAACCAAGAGCGATCGCAACTAACACAAACGACGGGACAACTAGAACAACAATTAGAAGCTAAACAGCAGCAAATTGTAAAATTAGAACAACAATTAGACCAACAACAATCTCAACTCGAGAGCCAAACACAGACTTATCAAAACTTAGAACAACAATTCTCCAGCAAAGAAGCTGAAATAGCTCAACTACAAGAGCAACTCAACCAACAGCGATCGCAACT
>JBFRWL010000346.1:0-4308 GCA_051439565.1 Prochloraceae cyanobacterium | reverse complement strand
AGAATGGACATACGATAATCAAGATATGCGAGAAGGTCTTACTCGTAGCGAACTGATTAAGCGAGTCGGTTTTGGTTCGACTAAAGAGTTTGAGAATGCACTCAATGTTCATTCAGTAGAAGATACTGCTTATCTAGAAGAGTTAAGCGGCTGGTCACTGCAACCAATTGAAGAAGGAAGTTCTAGAACCAGATTCTTTCCTCGCCAATAACATGGTTGTGGCATTATATATCAATAGTTGAGAGCGTACCGACTGACTCAAATTATAAAAACATTTGAATGTTTAAACAGCTAGACATTTAGATGTTTGTATAATCTAATTGATTCACGCAAGCGTGCGGGAATCTAAATGTCGTACTCGATTTCTTGTGCGACTGCTGGGTTTGCAGTTTTTCTAAAGCGTGAAATGATTATTACCGTAGCGTCTTTTAAAGGAGGGGTTGGGAAAAGCACTACAGCCTTTCATCTGGCTGCCTACTTCCAAGAATTAGCACCTACCTTATTAGTAGATGGAGATGCTAATCGTTCTGCTTTGGATTGGGGAAACAGAGGTCAAGTCCCGTTTAAGGTGGTTGATGAGAAGCAAGCGGTTAAGTTTGCTCGTAAATACGAACACATCATTATTGACACTCCAGCTAGACCCGACGAAGACGAACTTAAGACTATAGCAGAAGGATGCGATCTATTAGTGTTACCTACCAGTCCCGATGCCCTAGCATTAGGGGCAACCCTAAAAATGGTTGATGCTCTCCATAGCTTAGATACCAATTACCGCATTTTACTAACCATAGTTCCACCTAAGCCTAACAAAGCAGGAGAGGAAGCCAAAGTAGCGATCGAATCTGCTGAATTACCTCTATTTGAAACTGGGATTCGTAGATTAGCAGTCTTTCAGAAAGCAGCCTTAGAGGGCGTACCCGTCCATGCTGTTAAAGATTCATATGCTGCGATCGCTTGGCAGTGTTATGTCGATGTAAGTAAGGAGATATTACAGTGATGTCGGAAAAAGAAAATCGGTTTGATGGCTTGATGGGTGCGGTTCGAGGTAAAAATGTCCAGACATCTAAAAATCCAGATGTTCGAGCTGCTAAAACTAAAACCCAAGAGCCGTCATCAACCACCTCAGATGTTGAAGCATCTGACAATTCAAACACCTCAACATCCAAGCATTCAAGCATCCAAACATCTAAAATCGCCAAAAGTGCCAATCCTGACTATATGAGGACAACGGTTTATTTGCCCAAGAAAATGCACAAAAAACTTAAGGCGATCGCCCTAGAAGAAGAGAAAGAGATGAGCAGCATTGTCGAGGAGCTTATCTCCGCTTGGCTAATCTCTCAAAGTTAAGCATTGTCATTTGTTTAACTTTTAGGGGAGTTTGAGGGGCTATAAGTCCCACGCTATATTGCGGAGCAATTAGCGTTGGGATACATGGACCCCTCAAACAAATTAGATAGGCTCGATGCCTATCTAATTTGTGTTTACCAGACTTAAAAAATGTGATAACATAAGTTCATGCTGTTAAATTACACCTACAGACTTTATCCTGATGTTCGACAAGGGGAACTGCTCAACCAGTGGTTGGAAACTTGCCGTTCGTCTTATAACTATGCACTTAGGGAATTGAAGGACTATATAGCCTCCAGAAAATGTGCGATAGATAGGTGTAGCTTGCAGTCAGAATATATAATGTCGGCTGATTATCCTTTCCCTGGATATCATCAACAGCAAAACAACCTCCCAAGAGCAAAAAAAGAATATCCAAAACTAGGATTAGTCCCATCTCAGGTTTTGCAAACCAATATCAGGCGGTTACATGATGCTTGGGATTTTTTTTTGAAGAGAGGGTATGGATTCCCAAGGTTCAAAAAGTATGGACAAATGAAGTCGATGCTTTTTCCTCAGTTCAGAACCAACCCAATAACTGGTTGGCAAGTAAAGTTGCCCAAACTAGGTAAGGTGCCAATCAATTTGCATAGACCGATACCAGAAGGGTTTATAGTTAAGCAAATTAGAGTAGTCAAAAAGGCTGTAGGGTGGTTTGCTGTGGTGACTATACAGTCGGATATCAACATACCCTCACCAGTGCCACATGGTCATTGTATTGGGTTAGATGTAGGTTTGTTATCCTATTGTGCCACCTCTGATGGCTGGAGGGAACCTGGACGAAAGTTTTTCAAGACTCTGTACCGTCGGCTGAAAGTGCTACAACACAGACTGTCTCGAAGAAAGAAACGATCCAAAAACTACGAAAAAGCCAGAAAAAAAGTAGAGGCATTGCACAATCATATAGCCTTCAAGCGTAAAGATTATCAGTTCAAACTTGCCCATAAGCTCTGTGATCTGGCAGATACTATCTTTGTAGAAGATATTGATTTCCGTATTATGGCAAAAGGGTTTTTGGGTAAGTATACAGTTGATGCGAGTTTCGGTCAATTTCGTTCAATTCTCAAGTATGTGGGAAAAAGACGAAATGTATTTGTAGATGAAGTCGATCATCGAGGTAGTAGTCAGACTTGTCCTAACTGCCGTATTGAAGTCAGAAAAGAATTGGAAGATAGAATACATTTTTGTCCTGAGTGCTTGTACGAAATCGACCGTGATATTGCATCGGCTCAAGAACTGTGTAATCGAGGTATAGAAAAACTTAGTACCCAAGGGCTTTGGGGGAAAGAAATAGGCTGTCAAGTCGGGCTGTCGGGGGCATTTAGCCTAGATAAGTGGCGCGGGGCAGCAAGCTCTCTGGCGCGAGTTGGAGAAGCCCACGCTATAGTAAAAGCGTAGCGACAGCGAAGCTTTTATTTAGCGTTGGGAGTAGTCACACGTTTAGATTTTTAGATTTTCAGGCATTTAGATGTTTAGTAGAATGAGGAAATTTTATGGTAGACCCCAAGAGAGCAGCTAAACTGATTCGCCAGCATTTTGAAGAATTAACCACAGAACAGTTTTTAGAAAATCTTCAAAAACACTGCCCAGAAGTTTTTGAAGAGGGAGAGCAAGATAAACAACAAAAGTTATCAGAAACCAAGATTTTATCTAAGGAGCGAACTTGAGATAAGTATTTGAAAACTTGTTGTCGTTCCTGAAAACAAAAATTTGCGAGAGCAGGCTATCAGTGAGATGTAGAATATTTTAAATCCTGTATTTCGCTCAATTACCGTGTCAAAAAGCAGTTCGAGATCGCTTTTGGAGCAATCCTATGAAGCGGAGATTGCCCCATCTCTTCCCGATCTTACCTCTGACCCCGATGTTTTAACTCAACTATTACAAGACAAGCGCAATCCCAGGACTCGCAGGGAATACGAAAAAGACATCACCTACTTCTTTCGTGCGATCTGCTCATGCGAACCGAGTCGGGATATTGTCTTGCAGTTTCTTCATCTCGATCGTCATCGGGCTACTGCCCTAGTTCTTAAATACAAGGCAGAATTGTTTAAGCGGGAATTGGCTGAAGCTACTGTTAATCGAAGGCTGGCAGCAATTAAAAGTTTGGTACGCATGGGCAGAAAGTTGGGGGTATGCGACTACACCTTAGATATCAAAGGGGAGAAGGTACGCACTTATCGGGACACTACGGGGGTTAGCCCCGATATTTATAAACCCATTTTGGCTTTATGCGACCTCTCGAATGATGCTGGCAAAAGAGATTATGCCTTATTGAAGCTACTCTGGAATAACGCTTTGAGGCGCAACGAAGTCAGTCAGACAAATATAAAAGATTTTGACCCCACTTCAAGAAAGCTAATCATTCTGGGTAAAGGACGGGGGACGCAAACCGAAACTGTTTCCCTTGGACGCTCTACTACAATCGCTCTTGAGAACTGGTTGAGTGTAAGAGACGAGTATACTTCAGATGACCCTCTATTTATCGCTCTGGATTTTTATCATAAAGGACATAGGCTGAGTGGTGATGGCATCTACAAGCTAGTCAAAAGATACTGTAAAAAAGCAGGTATTACCAAGCCGATGAGTCCCCATCGCATAAGGCATAGTGCGATTACGGCGGCTCTCGATGCAAGTAACGGCAATCTACGCAAGACTCAGAAACTCTCGCGTCATGCTGATATTAATACTTTGATGATTTACGATGACAACCGCAGCCGCGACCAGGAGGAATTGACGGAATTACTTGACCAGATGACTGAGTAGCTGATAATGTGGGTCGAAAATTGACGTTATTTCGGGTCGAAGCGTTTATTATTTCGGGTCGTTACAGATAGGTTACTCTACACTATGTAAATTGAACCGACGAGCAAGCTCCTGGCAAACTTCAATCCCTCGGATGCTATTGCCTCGTGAGTCCAAAGG
>JBFRWL010000345.1:0-7929 GCA_051439565.1 Prochloraceae cyanobacterium | reverse complement strand
ATTTCCTTCAATGCAGAGTATTAGTCATCGATCCACTGAATAATTACTGAGATTTGTCTGTTTGGTTACAGAATCAAAGATAACAAAGAATTTATGGTAAAAATAAGAGCAAATCCTATGTAAAACTGGGAGAAAAGCTATGTATAAAAAAATTTCCAGGCGGCGTCCGGAACAGATGCGTTCCCTCATTAAAGAAGAGTTTTCTCAACGCCGAAAGGTTGAAATTCAGGTAGAAGATGATCGTACCGGTTTCAGTACGGAGAGTCTCCAACGTGCTTTTGCTGATCATCTTCTTTACAGTCAGGGCAAATATGAATCTCTAGCAGATCTCCATGATTATTATATGGCTCTAGCTTATACTATTAGAGATAGGCTCGTGCACCGCCGAGTTCAAACAGTCAAAACTTGGCAAGAAAAGAATGTCAAGGTTGTTTATTATTTGTCTGCAGAGTTTCTCATGGGTCGTCAACTGGGTATTAACCTAGTCAACTTAGGTCTCTACGAAAAGAGCCGTCAAGCTCTGGAAAATCTAGGACTAGATCTAGATAAGATTATGGAACAGGAAGAGGAACCAGGTCTGGGAAATGGTGGTCTGGGTCGTTTAGCCGCCTGTTTTATGGAGTCTTTAGCTACTTTAGAAATTCCTGCCCGAGGCTATGGTATTCATTATGACTTCGGCATCTTTAATCAGTCACTGCAAGAAGGTTGGCAACTAGAAAGCCCAGACCACTGGCTGCGATTAGGTAACCCTTGGGAAATCGCTCGCCCCGAGTACCGAGTTGAAGTCAAATTTGGTGGTCAGACAGAAACTTATACCGATGCCCAAGGGCAGCATCGAATTCGTTGGATTCCCCAACAGACAGTTTTTGGTACTCCTTACGACCTACTAGTACCTGGATACGGGAGTAACACTGTTAACAGCTTACGTCTCTGGAGTGCCAGAGCCAGCGAAGAGTTTAACTTTGAGGTTTTTAACTCTGGGGACTATCTCCAAGCTGTCACTGATAAGGTGTTATCAGAAAACATTTCCAAAGTACTCTATCCTAACGAAAACACACCCCAAGGGCGAAAACTTCGCTTGCAGCAACAGTATTTCTTTGTGGCTTGTTCCCTGCAAGATATCATCCGCCTTTATCTGCTTAGCCACTCTACTTTTGACCACTTCAATGATCAAGTAGCAATTCAGCTCAATGACACCCACCCAGCAATCGCGGTAGCTGAGTTGATGAGATTATTGGTGGATGAACATGGTTGTGATTGGGAGACAGCTTGGTCTATCACTGAAAAAACAATTGCCTTCACCAATCATACTTTATTGCCAGAAGCTTTGGAACGTTGGCAGGTGGACTTATTTGGTAGCCTTCTTCCCCGACACCTAGAAATTATTTATGAAATTAACCAACGCTTCCTCAATGACTTAAAGAACAAGTATCCTGGTGATTGGGAGCGGTTGAAGCGTATGTCTCTGATTGAGGAGGAACCTTACAAACAGGTACGCATGGCTCATCTAGCCTGCGTTGGCAGTCACGCCATCAATGGGGTGGCAGCATTACATACAAAGCTACTAAAGCAGGAAGTATTGCGAGATTTTCACGAAATGTGGCCAGAAAAGCTCAGTAACAAAACTAATGGTGTTACTCCCCGTCGCTGGATTTTACTGAGTAATCCTCGGTTAGCCTACCTGATTTCCCAAAAGATTGGCCAAAACTGGGTTGCCAACCTCAAGGAGCTGAAGCTTTTAGAAGCTTATGTTGAGGACAATGAATTTCGTCAGTCTTGGCAGCAAGTCAAACAGTCTAATAAAGAAGATTTGGCTGACTACATTCAGCTAGAAAAATACATTGAAGTCAACTTGGATTCCCTTTTTGATGTCCAAGTAAAACGCATTCACGAGTACAAGCGCCAGCTTTTGAATGTACTGCATATTATCACACTTTACAATCGAATTAAACACCAGCCAGAGGCAGATATTCTGCCCAGAACCTTTATCTTGGCTGGTAAAGCAGCACCAGGCTACCAGGCAGCCAAATTGATTATCAAGTTAATCAATGACGTGGCCGAGGTTGTTAACCATGATCCTGAGGTGAAAGACCGTTTGAAAGTGGTTTTCCTTGCTAACTTCTCGGTATCTTTAGGTGAGAAGATTTATCCAGCTGCTGATCTTTCCGAACAAATTTCTACTGCAGGTAAGGAGGCATCTGGTACTGGCAATATGAAGTTTGCTCTTAACGGAGCTCTTACCATTGGCACTCTTGACGGAGCTAATATTGAGATTCGCGAAGCGGTAGAAGCTGATAACTTCTTCCTCTTTGGGCTAAGGGCTGAGGAAGTATCGAACCTATTCGCCCAAGGATATAACCCTTATTCTTACTACCATACCAATGTAGAGCTACAAGAGGTGATCGCCCGAATATCATCAGGCTACTTCTCGAATGGTGATACCGAACTATTTAAGCCTATCGTAGAGGAGTTGATTGCTCAAGACTCCTACGCACTACTAGCCGATTATCAATCCTATGTTGAATGCCAAGAAAGGGTTGCCGCTGCCTACCGCGACCAAGATAATTGGATTCGTATGTCAATCTTAAATGCGGCACGCACAGGCAGGTTCTCTTCTGACCGTACCATTGGAGAGTATTGTCAGGAAATTTGGCAAGTTAAACCTGTACCCATTGAACAGATAGAAAGCGGACAGGCAGAAATGAGTTTAAGGTTAGCCAGGAAAGAGGCTTAGCTCAATTTTACAGATTGATTTTGTTCTATTTTACTCTTAACTTATTTGTACACGGTAGCTTAATAATACCAAATCCGGATTTTAAAAATTACTTTCACTTTAGATTATATAGAGTAATTCTTGTAAAAGCTTTCTGAATTCTATATTAACTAATTGATAAAGGTTCTATCTAAACCAGATTTGGTATAAGGTGAGGTAGTTTACTATTACCCAACATTTTGACAAACAGCAATATAGTCCTGCAAGGCTTTTACAGTTAAAGGCTGAGACTGCAAGGAACGAATTGCTGCTACAGTAGCCTTAGCCCCAGCAATAGTAGTGATAATGGGTAGTTGGTAATCTAGAGCCGTGCGACGGAGCAGTTGAGCATCTGTATAAGATTCTTGCCCGTTGGGAGTATTGATGATGAACTGAATTTGGTCATTTTTAATCAAATCAATGACATGGGGACGACCTTCATGAATTTTGAGCACTTTCTTGATATCTTCTATGCCATGCTTCTCTAAAACTCGACGAGTCCCGACAGTAGCAACTATGTTAAAGCCCAAATCCAATAAGTCTTTAACCACTGAAACCACGGTTTTTTTATCGCGATCGCTCATTGACACTAATACCGTCCCCTGAAGGGATAATTTTACTCCTGCTGCCAACTCTGCCTTGGCAAATGCCTTGCCAAAATCCGTATCTATGCCCATCACCTCACCTGTAGAGCGCATTTCTGGTCCTAAGAGCGTGTCGGCACCAGGGAACTTATTAAAAGGTAGCACGACTTCTTTAACAGCAATGTGTGGGGGTATTTTTTCTGAGGTAAATCCAACAGAATCTAAAGTTTCTCCGGCCATCACCCGGGATGCCAACTTCGCCAAGGGAACGCCAATCGCTTTCGAGGCATAGGGTACAGTACGAGAAGCACGGGGATTTGCCTCCAGAATGTACACCTGTTCTTCCCGAACAGCATACTGGATATTGAGTAGTCCAATTACTTTGAGAGCTTGAGCCAACTGTATCGTCCACTGACGAATAGTATCTAGGACGGAGGAATTCAGAGAAATATAGGGGAGAGAGCAAGCTGAATCACCTGAGTGAACTCCCGCCTCTTCAATATGTTCCATAATCCCACCGATAACTACTTTACCTGTATGATCCGCGATCGCATCTACATCCACCTCGATGGCATTTTCCAAAAACTTATCAATCAAAATCGGGTGCTCTGGCTCAACTTGCACCGCATAGTTCATGTAATGTTCTAAATCGCGATCCGAATAGACTATTTCCATGGCCCGTCCCCCCAAGACATAGGAAGGACGCACCACCACTGGGTAACC
The DNA here is from genome assembly GCA_051439565.1 of Prochloraceae cyanobacterium. GTDB lineage: Bacteria > Cyanobacteriota > Cyanobacteriia > Cyanobacteriales > JBFRWL01 > JBFRWL01. The sequence continues at coordinate 3,870 of JBFRWL010000345.1, read as the reverse complement.
GATGCGTCCAGCAATCGCCAAAGATTCTTCGTAGCTATGGGCAATTCCATTGGGAGGGTGTTGGATATTTAGATTTTGGAGAATTTGTTCAAACCGCTCTCTATCTTCAGCAATATCAATCGAATCAGGTGAAGTCCCCCAGATTTTAGTTTTTTGACCTTTGTTTTCTGGTAATGATTGCAAGTACTTGTTCAGTGGTACTGCCAATTTAAGGGGAGTTTGTCCGCCAAATTGAATGATAATACCTTCAGGATTTTCGACTTCGATGATATTAAGGACATCTTCTTTGGTGAGGGGTTCAAAATAGAGGCGATCGCTTGTATCATAATCGGTGGAAACTGTCTCTGGATTGGAGTTAACCATAATAGTCTCAAACCCTTCCTCACTAAGGGCAAAAGAAGCATGACAGCAACAGTAATCAAATTCGATTCCCTGTCCGATGCGATTAGGTCCTCCACCGAGAATCATCACCTTACGCTGGGGAGAGGGATGAGCTTCTGATTCTCCTGTTTCGTAGGTGGAGTAATAGTAAGGTGTATAGGCTTCAAACTCTGCAGCGCAGGTATCTACCAGTTTATAAACAGGAACTACTCCCAACTGTTTTCGATAAGCCCGTACTTGATCTTCGCTTGTCTTAGTGGCAAAGGCGATTTGGTAATCGCTAAAACCTTGCTGTTTGATAAACTGCATCTGTTCTTGAGTAATTTGCTGTAGGGGTATATCCCTGAGGAACTTTTCAGTTTTTACTAGTTCCTGCATTTTGTCCAAAAACCAGATGTCAATGGCGGTGAGTTCGTTAATTTCTTCTACCGTCATTTCTAATTTTAAAGCATGATATACGCTAAAAATACGCTCTGGATGAGGAGTACGCAAACTCGAATGGACTTGAGCTAGGGAGGGCAATTGTTCTTGCCGATCACAACCAAAACCATAGCGACCTGTTTCTAGTGAACGTAGAGCTTTTTGGAAGGATTCACAAAAAGTACGGCCAATTGCCATTGCTTCCCCCACTGACTTCATCTGAGTAGTGAGTATGGGTTTAGCGGCAGGAAACTTCTCAAAAGCAAAACGGGGAACTTTTGTCACCACATAGTCAATCGTTGGTTCAAAAGAAGCGGGAGTTTTCTTGGTGATGTCGTTAGGAATTTCATCCAGAGTAGAGCCTACCGCTAACTTAGCGGCAAATTTGGCGATGGGGAAACCAGTTGCTTTTGACGCCAGGGCAGAAGAACGAGAAACCCGAGGGTTCATTTCAATTACAATCACTTCGCCATTGACAGGATTGACGGCAAACTGGATATTTGATCCCCCTGTTTCTACTCCGATCTCGCGAATAATTTTCTGAGCACCATCTCGCAGTCGTTGATATTCTTTATCAGTTAGAGTTTGAGCTGGGGCAACGGTAATCGAATCCCCAGTATGAACTCCCATAGGATCAATATTTTCGATGGAGCAGATAACGACCACATTATCTGCTATATCTCTCATCACTTCTAGCTCGTACTCTTTCCATCCTAAAAGAGATTTCTCCACTAAAATTTGGGATACGGGGCTAGCATCAAGACCATATTTTGCCATTTGTTCGTATTCTTCTTGATTATAGGCGATCCCGCCGCCTGTTCCCCCCAAAGTAAAGGCAGGGCGAATAATTAGAGGATAGGAGCCAATTTGTTGAGCAACCTCTTTTGCCTTATCCAGGTTGTTCGCAAGTCCCGAAGGGCAAACTGCTAAACCAATACGCTTCATGGCTTCTTTAAATAACAGACGGTCTTCTGCCATTTCAATTGCTGGGAGTTTGGCTCCAATTAGTTCAACCCCATACTTTTTCAACACGCCATTCTTGGATAGGGTCACCGCTATATTCAAAGCTGTCTGTCCTCCCATTGTTGGCAGTAGGGCATCGGGACGCTCTTTGGCGATTACCTTTTCCACGATTTCTGGCAGGAGTGGCTCAATATAAGTGCGCTCAGCTGTCTGGGGATCGGTCATGATTGTAGCAGGGTTGGAATTGACCAGCACTACTTCGTAGCCTTCTTCTCGTAGTGCCTTACAAGCTTGTGTCCCAGAGTAGTCAAATTCACAAGCCTGTCCGATTATTATAGGACCAGAGCCCAGCAACAAGATTTTTTGTAAGTCGTCGCGACGAGGCATATATTTATTTGAGGATCATAGTTTTTTACTCTCTATCTTTTTATAGGTTATTACCTCAATTATTTTTGTCATAATAACTACGAATTCGGTTAAGAAAATTAAGATATTTTTGTTTTTTAATCCATCAAAATTAATACAATTCGGCTACCAACTTAAGGCGGGACAAGAAAGAAGAGACGAATTAGGGGGAGAATTGGGGATTAGTTCTCTATATTTTTAACTTAATGTCGAAAGAAGTCCCACGCTAAAAACCCAGAAACCTAATTGTTTTAGCGGTGGGATGAATTTCGACCAACAAAACAAAATCGACCAACGGGAGTCCATACATATCTAGATTTTTGTGCTATAATTATACTTATCGTAAATAATAGTTTGTGTGAAATGTTGAGAGCAGTTAAGGTCAGGCTATATCCAACAAATCAACAGGCAGAAAAATTATCCCAAGTAATGGGTAGTTGTCGCTGGTGGTGGAATTATGCTTTGAATCTATGCAATCAGACATATCAACAAACTGGCAAAGGTTTAGGTAGAACCGCTCTCAATAAAGTTTTACCCTCACTCAAAAAAGCCATCGAAACTCAATGGTTAGGCGATTGTTATTCCCAGTGTTTGCAATCGGTGACCCTCAATCTAACTAAAGCTTTTAGGAACTTTTTTGAGAAGCGTGCTCAATATCCTCGATTCAAGTCATACTATGGTAAACAGTCTTGCCAATATCCCCAAAATGTCACAATCATTGATAGTTATCTCAAAATACCACAGTTAGGATTAGTCAAAGCCTCAATACATCGTATTTTTGAAGGCAAAATCAAGACTGTAACTGTGAGTAAAAAAACTTCAGGAAAATATTATGCCAGTATCTTATTTGATACAGAACAAGAAATTCCTCAAGTTACTATTAGGGGTAAAATTTGTGGCATAGATTTAGGAATCAAAGATTTTGCCATAGTTGCTTGTGAAGATAAAGTTAGTAAGTATGCTAATCCGCGTCATCTAAAGAAACATGAGCGAAATTTAGCACGTAAACAACAAAAATTAGCCCGTAAACCAAAAGGGAGTAATCGAAGAGAAAAAGCGAGAAAGCTAGTAGCTAAAGTACACGAACGTGTTAGTAATGCCCGAATCGACTTCCACCATAAATTATCGAGAAAAATAGTAGATACTCATCAGGTGGTAGTAATTGAGAACCTGAATATCAAGGGTATGGTTCGTAATCATAAATTAGCCAAAGCTATATCAGATGTCGGCTGGGGAACGTTTACCAATTTTTTGGACTATAAACTAAAGCAAAAAGGTGGTTTGTTAGTGGAGATTGATAGATGGTTTCCTAGTTCTAAAACCTGCTCTAATTGTCTGTATCAAATGCCAGAAATGCCGTTAGATGTTAGGGAATGGACTTGCCCTAGTTGTGGTAGTGATCATGATCGAGATGAAAACGCAAGTAAGAATATAAGAGCAGAAGGCATCAGAATAATACAAGCCGGAGGTCATAGCCGTTTCTGCCAATGGAGGCACTGTAAGACCAAAAGGAGGGCGTAAGTCAGTCTTGAGGCAAGAGCCAATGAAGTTGGAAGCCCAAGCTTACACAAAGTGAAGCGATGGGTAGTTCACGAGAACTAACAAGAATATAGGTACAAAAGAAAGATCGAACTTTTGTCTGCTAAATAAAATTGCCCAAATTAGTACTCTTAATTGTAGAGTTCCCCCAGACTTAGAGTT